>NZ_KV787129.1:0-18097 GCF_001807025.1 Corynebacterium sp. HMSC11E11
TGCTACCAACCTGATGGCCGGGTACACCTAGATCGGTTGCCGCACGTGAATTCCGACGGCGCACCACAACCCGGTCGGCACCCGGCAGGCACGGAACCGCAGTGTCCCGCACCGCCTGCAGGACGCGCCCCGGCACTTCCGCGCCGTCGCTATGCTCGACACCGTGACCGTCGAAGATCCGCGACACAAGGCCGCGCCCCGTCCCGCGTCGACGGTGGCCGCCTTCTTCGACCTGGACAAGACAATCATCGCCCGCAGCTCGGCCTACGCCTTCGGCCGGCAGTTCATGGAGTCCGGGCTGCTGTCGGCCTCGGGCATGATGCAGATGGCCCTGGGCCAGGCGATGTACATTTCGGGCGGCCACGATCACGATCAGATGGAGGCCGCCCGCGATCAGCTGTCGGCGATGGTGACGGGCTGGCGGGCCGATCATGTCCGCCACATCGCCGAAGAGTCCCTGCACCAGGTGATTTCGCCGTACGTGTACAAGGAGGCCATCGACCTGATCCGTCATCACCGGGCGTTGGGGCACGACGTGTACGTGGTGTCGGCGTCGGCGGCGGAGCTGGTCGAACCGATCGCCGCGGAGCTGGGCGTGCGCGAGACCGTGGCCACGCGGCTGGAGGTCGTCGACGGCGTGTACACGGGCGAGGTGCCGTTTTTCTGCCGCGGCGGCAACAAGGCCACGGAGTTGCGCCGCATCGCCGCCGAACGCGGCTACGACCTGTCGCGGTGCTACGCCTATTCGGATTCGGGCACGGATGAGCCGATGCTGTCCGTCGTCGGGCATCCGGTGGCGGTCAATCCGGACAAGGCGTTGCGCAAGATCGCGGAGGAGCGCGAGTGGCCGATCCGCATTTTCCGCAGCCCGGTGCCCCTGTTCCGTCGCACGGGTCCGCGCGTGACGGGCATCGCCGCGGTGGCGGCGGGTGCGGCGGCGCTGGTGGCGGGCATCATTGCTTCACGACGAGGCGGGGGCGACGCCTAGCCGGAGCACCCGGGTGCGCCCGTTCGGTTTAGACGGCGTCGGCGATGCCGCGGGCTTCGGCGGCTCCGGCCTCCAGACCGGCCAGGTGCAGCAGGATCCACCGGCGCACGCCTTCCGGAGTGCCCGAGGCGAAGGCGTCGGCGGCCTCGCGGTATTCGTCGCGATGGCGGGTCCAGTGGACTTCCGGAACACCCAGGCCGCGGGGGTCGGAGCCGCCGGCGATCGTCGTCAAGCGCGATGCCGCGCGCGCCACGATCCCGTTGTTGGCGGCGAAGGGGCGCATGGTCAGGATTTCGCCGTGGACCACGGCGGACAGCACCGGGTCCGGCACCGACGTCCCGCCGGAGACCAAGTCGCCGAGCAGGTGCAGGCGCTGCTCCTTCATCGCCGCCGACAGCTTGTCGTCGCCGACGGGGCGGCCGGCCTCGGACGAGCGGGCGTCGGTGGGGGCGTCGGACAACTCCGGGCCGGTCGGCGACGCGATGAGCGCAAACCGCGCCAACACCTGGATCGGGGCGCGCCGCCACACGCGGACGGTCTCCTCGATCGCCTCGGGGGCGATGGGATCGGCGGCGCGCAGGGCGGCGGCCAGGATCGGATCGGTGACGTCCCCCTCCGCCGGCAGGGCGGGCTCGCCGCCTTCCAACCACGCCGAGGCACGGGCCCCGCGCAGCACCGACTCCGCGCCGGTGACCGTCCATTTGCGCAGGTTCGCCCGGTGACGATGGACGCCCGACACCGCCTCGGCGGCGCGGCGGGAGGCCTCGGCGACCCCCTCCAATTCCATGAGGGGAGCGAGCGGGTCGGGGCGGGTGGTTCCGTCGGTCATGCCCACAACAGTAGGGGCGGGGCCCGGCGGGGTGGTCGAAAGGCCCGGATTCGAACCTCGACTTCGGGGTGAATCACGGTGAAATCGCCGACCGGCCGCGCGGGCCCAGCGGGAATGGGTAGTATTGCCGGGAGAGTTGCGCCGCTGTCAATGGCGGGACGGGTTTTCCGGCACATGCCCGAAGGGCGCGGCGCCGGGATTCCAACAGCTTCGACCCACCGAGTACCGCATCGATTTACGCAGGAGGACGCACGTGAGCAGCGACAACAACAAGGGCCTTTTCACGGACGGCAGCACGGGCGTGCCGCCGCGCGTGACGGCCGTGCCGCTGAGCGACGTGGACACCCACGCCCCGGGCGAGGCCAGCATCGGCACGCTGGTGCAGTCGGCGTCGGCGCAGGTGTCGTCGCTAGTTCGCGCCGAGGTCGAGCTGGCCAAGGCCGAGCTCGCCGGTGAGGCGAAGAAGGCCGGCGTCGGCGCCGGTTTCTTCGCGGTGGCGGGCGTCGTGGCCCTGTACTCCTCGTTCTTCCTGTTCTTCTTCCTGGCCGAGCTCATCGCCGAGTGGCTGCCGCGCTGGTCGGCGTTCCTCATCGTCTTCATCCTGATGCTGGTCATCGCCGGCATCGCGGCCTTCCTGGGCCTGCAGAAGGTGAAGAAGGTCGGCAAGCCGGAGAAGACCATCGAGTCAGTGCAGGAGCTCAAGTCGGTCATCCCGTCCTCGGGCCAGTCCCGCACCGCCCCGTCGCACTCCGCGTCCGGCGGCCTGTACACCTAAATTCACGCCACACCGACCGCGGCGGACGCTCGACGCGCCGACCGCGGTCTTCGGCTTCGACGGGAGGAACGGCTCGGTGAGCGGCGAATTTCTCGGCGGCGCCGGCGCCCCCGCCCCGCATCGCGAAGATGTGTTGCTGGACGGACCGTGGACCCACCGCATGGTCCACGTCCGCGGCCAGCGACTGCATGTCGCGGAGTGCGGGGCTTCGTCGTCGCCGCTGGTTCTTTTCATCCATTCCGCCACGGGCGGGTGGTTCGATTGGCGACGGGTGCTGCCGCTGCTGTCGGGTCAGCCGGTGCATGCGGTGGCGGTGTCCCTGCGCGGGTACGGCACGTCGGATCGCACGCCGTCGGGGTACCGCCCGACCGCGGCCGCCGATGATGCGGCGGGGCTGATCCGCGCGCTCGGTCATTCGCGGGCCATCGTGGTGGGCCAGGGCTACGGGGCGTTGGTGGCGTGGACGCTGGCCGCCCGCAAGCCGTCGCTCGTCGCCGGCGTCGTCGCGTGCGGCATGCCGCATCCGGACGAGTGGCGGCGGGAGGCGCTGCGCCGCCCGTTTTCGACGCCGCTGCGCACGTCGTGGTCGTTCGGAAGATACGCGACGGTGCTGGGGCGTCTGGGCCGTCGGGGTGGCCGCGCGGCGTCGAACATCGTCGCCGACGCCATGAAGCTGTCCGGCCCCGGTTTCCGGGAGACTCCGGAAGGCGTCGAGTCGGCGCAGTTGATGGAACGGTCGTTGCGGGCGGGTGCGCTGTCCCCGGCGCTGCGGCACCTGGAATGGCTTGCCCAGCCGACGGGCGCGTCGTGGCGCCGCTGGATGCGGATCCTGTCGCAGGCGACGATGCCGCCGACGTGGATCGTCGTCGGCGCGGATGATCCGCTGGTCTCCGAACGCGCACTGTCCGGTTCACGGTCGGTCGACGTGATCTCCCTGCCCGGCGTGGGGCACTTCCCCGCGCTGGAGGCCCCCGACGCCGTCGCCGACGTCATCGCCGACGCCGTGCGCCGGGAGCATCCGGAACCGGTCTGACCCGGCGCCACCGCGCGACGGGTATCTCGCGACGTCCATCGCGCACCGGCCACTATGCGACCTCCACGCGACCACTGCCGCACGGTCGCCAGCGCGTCGATTACTGCGCGACGCACTCCCGGGTGTCGACGGCTTCCATGAGGTCGCGGGCGGCGTCGATGTGCGCCTTCGTTTCGGCGGCGGTGAGGGCGTATCCCGTCTGGTCGTCGTTGACGCCGGCGCCGAACACCACGCCCAGGACCTCACCCTGCGGGGTGATCAACGGGCCGCCCGAGTTGCCGTGGCGGACGTCGGATCGCAGGATGTACGCCTCGCGGTCATGGCGGCTGGCCGAGTAGATGTCGGGGCCGCGGATGACGAGCTTTTCCTCGACGCGCGCCGCCGTCGCGGTGAACGGACCGGACTCGGGGAAACCGAGGACCACTGCCCCATCGCCCGGCTCGGCATCGGCGCCCGCCCACGGCAGCGGTGCGAGCGGCAGGTCCCAGGACCGCAGGATGGCGATGTCGTCGAGCGGGTCGAAATGGACGACCTGCGCGTCGGCCATGCCGGCGACGGTTTCCAGGCGGACGGTGTCCACGCCGGCGACGACGTGAGCGTTGGTGACCACCAGGTCCGGCGCCACCACGAAGCCCGTGCCCTGCAGCAGGCGGCGGCACTGCGGCGCCTCGCCGAGCACGCGGACCACGGACGGGCGGACCTCGTCGACGACGGCCTGCTCGACGACGGCGGGGTCGGCGGGAGTGTCGTCGTGGGCGGGACGCGGTTCGAAGGGGGCGATGGCCGCGGGGACGCCGGAGTCGTCGATGCGCCGGACGATCGACGACGGCAGCCCCGCCCACGAATCCGGCGCGACGTCGTCGACGGTGGCCAGCACCGAGGACCCGCGAATGGCGTCGCCGAATTGTCCCGGCAAAACCGTGGCCAGCGGCAACGCCACCATCCAGGTGACCACGAGCGTCGCCACCGCCTGCACCACGGCGCCGAAACCGGAGTCCAGGCCCACGGCCATCGGCGAGCGCATGCGGTTGCGCAGCGATTGTCCGGCCACCGCGCCGACGGTGTGGCCGACGACGATGAGGCCGATGAGGGTGGCCACGCCGATGATCACGCGGGCGGCGCGGCCCTCCACCAGGTCCATGGCGGCCGGGGCGAGTTCCAGGCCGACGATGCCGCCGGCGACGACGCCGATGATGGACAGCCCCGACGCCAGCGCACCCTGCCGCCACCCCAACGCCATGGCGCCGAGCACCACGAACAGGAGCAGCAGATCGAGCGTGAGTCCACCGTCGATCGCCGCCATCATCGTTTCGTCCCGTCCATTCCGAATGTCTCCCGGTTCGCCGACTTCGCGAGGGTGTCGCGCAGATCGAGCACCGTGCCATCATCCCACGGCACGGACCAGCCGGCGGCGTCGAGCATAAGGTCGAGGACGCCGCCGGTGAATCCCCAGACGACGAAGTCGCCGACGCGAAACGCCGGGCCGGACCAGTTCTCCCAGCCGACGCGGATGCGGTTGGCCGGGTCGACGAGGTCGGAGATGCGCACGGGCAGCACGGCGTCGGTTTCGTTGGGGTCGATCGCGCGCAGGTCGTGGGGGGCGTGCCAGTAGGCGAGCACGGGGTGGACGGCGAAGCCGGTGCGGCTGATGTCGATGGGGTCGAGGACCTTCAGCGGGGTGACGGTGTCGGGTCGCAGCCCGGTTTCCTCTTCGGCTTCGCGCAGGGCGGTGTGCACTGCGTCGCGGTCGCCGGGGTCGCGGCGCCCGCCGGGGAAGGACATCTGCCCGGCGTGACGTCGCAGCGTCGGCGAGCGGTGGGTGAGCACCACGAGGGCGTCTTCGGGCCGGTCCTGCGCCATGGCGTCGCCGCCGAGCAGCACCAGGACGGCGGATTCGTCCGGGTTCTTCAGTGGCTTGTCGACGGTCGACGCCGCACGGCGCAGCGCCGTCAGTCCCGGGTCTTCGGCGTCGCCGAGGATCGGCGCGAGCCACGGCGGAGTGACCTCGATGGCGTGGTGGACGGGTTCGATGCCGGGGACCTTCGCCGGGTCCGCGCCGGGTGCGCCGCCGCCCGTCATGCCAGCGCTCCTCGAACGGCCGCGTCGAATTCGTCGACCGAGTCGAACGCCTGCGGCAGCACCGCAGCGACCGTGCCGTCGGCGCGCAACACCACCGTGATGGGCACGACGCGCGGCAGTTCGAGGGCCGGGCCGACGGCGTCGAAGCCGTCCTGGTAGGACACGAAGGTCTCCAGGCCCAGGTCTTCGAGCAGCGCCGCTCCGCGGGCCTCGCTGGTGGCCGCCTGCACGCCCACGACGCGCACGTCCGGGTTGGCCGCCGCCCACTCCTCGATCACCGGCAGTTCCTCGCGGCACGGGGCGCAGTTCCACGACCACACGTTGACCACGGCGGGAGTGCCCGCCAGTGCGGCGGCGACGTCGATCTCGCCCTGATGCTCCGCACCCAGGCACGGCAGGGTGACCCCGGCCAGCGGACCCGACCCGGCGGCACCCGGCGCGGGCTCGGGGCAGTCGGGACGCAGGGCGACGGGCTCTTCGACGAGCTCCTCTTCCCCGGCGGCGCCGGTGACGGCCCCGTCGCCGCCGCCCATCGTCTGCGACACGGCGAACCACAGCACGGCGACTGTGCCGACCACCGCGAGGATCACCGCGATCATCGTCGACGTCCGCACCGACCCGCGCGGCACCGACACCGGTCCCGTCGCCTCGACGGCCGCGCCCGGTTCACCCGCGCGCACCGTGCCATCGCGATGCACGTCACCGCGGTGCACCTCATCGGAGCGCACATCGTCGCGGGCCCCGTCGCCCCGGTTCATGTCGTCGTTCACGCCGTCACGTCCTCACGTCGATCGTCGTCAAGCTCCCGTGCCGCCCCGGGATCCTCCCCCAACCCGGCCATGGCCAACAAATGCTCGCGGTCCGGGGACGTGATCAGCTTCTCCGCCGACTCCGGCTCCGCGGGCCCGGCCAGGCCATACGACGGGCAATCCGCCGCCAGGAAACACGCCCCGCACGCCGCACGCCGGGAATGGCACACCCGACGGCCATGGAAGATGATGCGGTGCGAAAACCACGTCCACTCGCGGCGCTCGATGACTTCCATCATCTCGCGCTCCACCCGCACCGGATCCTCCTGATCCGTGAAGCCGAGTCGGCGGACCAGACGCCCGAAATGCGTGTCCACCGTCAACCCCGGCACGCCGAACGCGTTGCCCAGCACCACATTCGCCGTCTTGCGGCCCACGCCCGGCAGCGCCGTCAGCTCCTCCAGCGTCCCCGGCACCTCGCCGCCGTGGCGCTCGACCACGCCCTGCGCGAAACCGATGATGTTCGCCGCCTTCGCACGGTAAAACCCCGTCGACCGAATGATGTCCTCCACCACCGCCACGTCCGCGCCCGCCAACGCCTCCGCATCGGGAAACGCCGCGAACAGCGTCGGCGTCACCATGTTCACCCGCACATCGGTGCACTGCGCCGACAAGATCGTCGCCACCGTCAGCTCATACGGGTCGCGGAAGTCGAGTTCGCAATGCGCATCCGGGTACGCCACCGCCAACGTGCGGTTCACGCGCCGCGCCCGACGCACCATCCCCCGCCGCGTCTCCTGTCCCTTCGCCGCCGGATGCGCCCCCGGCTTGCGGCGTCGCGTGCTCGTCAGCGACCCCTGCGGTCGGGTCGGGGGCGGCATCGGCGCTGATTTCGGGGTCATGGCCACATCCTAACCACCGCCCCGACCACGCCCCCGATAACGCCGTTACCGGGGGTTCCGCGCCATTTGCGCCATTTCGGCCACCGTCGTCAAGCAAAAATCCCCCGATTCCATCGCGGACCCGCCCCCACGCAAGAGGATATTCATCTAGAGTGGGATTGGTCACACACAGTGCCGTCAGTTGCCGCACAACGGCGGCCCGCCGAAACGCGGCACACCAGCCCCACCACGACGCCGCGATGTGCCATGCGACAGGACAGGAGAACAAAACCGTGGACGATGTACAGGAGATCCTCTCTCGCGCCGGAGTCTTCCAGGGAGTCGACCCGGAGGCCGTCCAAAACCTTCTGACCGAGCTCGAAACCGTCCGTTTCCCGCGCGGCACCACCATCTTCAACGAAGGCGAGCCCGGCGACCGCCTGTACATCATCATCGACGGCAAGGTGAAGCTCGCCCGCCACTCCTCCGACGGCCGCGAGAACCTGCTGACCATCATGGGCCCCTCCGACATGTTCGGCGAACTGTCCATCTTCGACCCGGGTCCGCGCACGTCCTCGGCCGTCTGCGTCACCGAGGTCACCGCCGCGTCGATGAACTCCGACCTGCTGCACCAGTGGATCGACGACCACCCGGGCATTTCCGCCCAGCTGCTGCGCATGCTGGCCCGCCGCCTGCGCCGCACCAACAACTCGCTGGCCGACCTCATCTTCACCGACGTGCCCGGCCGCGTGGCCAAGGCGCTGCTGCAGCTGGCTAACCGTTTCGGCACGCAGGAGGGCCCGAACCTCCGCGTCACCCACGATCTCACGCAGGAGGAGATCGCCCAGCTCGTCGGCGCGTCCCGCGAGACCGTGAACAAGGCGCTCGCCGAGTTCGCCCACCGCGGATGGATCCGCCTGGAGGGCAAGTCCGTGGTCATCTGCGACACGGAGCGTCTGGCCCGCCGCGCCCGCTAGGGCGGCACCCGCACTCTTCGCCTTTGCGCCGGCCGGTCCGGCGCGTTTCGGCTTTCCGGGCTTCTTTCGCCGCCCGTTTCCTTGCTTGACGACGAAAGCGCCGCCCCTCGAAGTGAAAGGGGCGGCGCTGTCGTCGTCGTGAAGCGACGCCGTGCCGGACCACGCGGCCCGGCCGGAAATGATGCGCGCGGCGGCTCAGCCGCTCACGGCGACGCCGCGGCGCGCGGAAAAGCTACTGGGCGTCCAGGTACCGCAGGGTCACGCGGGTCGACTGCTCGGCGGCATGACGCAGCACCGGGTCGACGTCGGTGTAGATCTCGTCGACGATCGCGCCCACCGACGCGTCCTCGCCGAGCTTCTCGATCGCCGCCTTGACCTGGGCCAGGCGCTGCTCGCGGCGCTCAATGTACTTCTTCGTCATAACCGTGATGTCCGGCAGGTCCTCGCCGTGGCCGGGCAGCAGGCGCACGCCCTCGCCGCGGTCCTGGAGCAGGTGCAGCGTCTTGAGGTACTCGCCCAGGTCACCGTCGGTCTCGGAGATCATGGTGGTGTGGCGGCCGGCGATAGTGTCGCCGGTCATGATGCCCTCGACGTCATCGTCGCCGTCGCCGGTGTGGACGAAGAAGCAGACGGAATCGGCGGTGTGGCCGGGGGTGGCGACGACCTCGACCTGCGGGGTGACGCCGTCGATGACGATGCGCTCGCCGTCGGCAAGCGGCTCCACACCGTCGGAGCAGTAGCGCTCGTCGAACGCCCGAACGGGGGCACCGGTGAGCTGACGGAAGCGATGCGCGCCGTCGGCGTGGTCGCCGTGGCGGTGGGTCAGCAGGATCAGGGCGACATCGCCGGCGTAGCGGTGCAGGACGTTGAGATGCCCCTCGTCCTCCGGCCCGGGGTCGACGACGATGCTGCGATCGTCGCCTTCGGCCTTGATGACGTAGGCGTTCGTGCCTTCCAGCGAGCTGTAGCTGGGGTTCGGGCACAGGACGACTCCGACCGACTCGGAGATGGGACGCAGTTGGCTGTACGCAGGATGCTCCATGCCCACCATCCTACGTGGCCCGGCCGGGGGTTTCGCCGCCGACCGTGTCGGGCGGTGGACTTTCGCCGCGCGGACCCCGGCGCGGGCACGTGGGTCGCGCGGCCCTAGGAGCGGACCTGGACGATGATTTCGACCTCGACGGGGGTGTCGAGGGGCAGCTCGTTGACGCCGACGGCGGAGCGGGCGTGCTTGCCGGCGTCGCCGAAAATCTCGCCGAACAGTTCGGAGGCGCCGTTGATCACGCCGGGCTGGCCGTTGAAGCCGGCGGCGGAGGCGACGAAACCGGTCACCTTGATGATGCGCTCGACGTTGTCGATGCCGACGAGATCGTCGACGGCGGCCAGGGCGTTGAGGGCGGCGACGCGGGCGGCGGCCTTGGCATCCTCGGCGGAGACGGACCCCTCGCTGTCGGACCGGCCGGCGGCGGAGACGTCCCTGACCTTGCCGGTGGCGGTGAGTTCGCCGTCGACGAAGGGCAGCTGGCCGGAGGTGTAGACGAGGTCGCCGACGCGCACGGCGGGCACGTAGGCGGCGACGGGTGCGGCTACCGCGGGCAGTTCGATGCCCAGTTCGCGGAGGCGGTCGGTGACGGCCACGGTCACTCCCCCTTCGCGCGCTTCAGGTAGGCGACGTGCTGCTCGCCGGTGGGGCCGGGCAGGACGGTGACCAGCTCCCAACCGTCCTCGCCCCAGGTGTCGAGGATCTGCTTCGTGGCGTGGGTGAGAAGCGGAACGGTGGCGTATTCCCAAGTTGTGCTCATGCTCACACAGTAGCCGCCCGCGGCGTCTATCGTTGGTGGGGTGAGTGTCGACGGCGCCCGGGCGCGCTCGGGATCGGTTTCGGGAGACGGCTTTACGACGTCCCCGTCGTCGGCGCGTCCGTCCACGTCGTCGGGGCCTTCGTCTCCGCCGGAACCGGGGGCGGCGGCCGTGCACGTGATCACCGGCAAGGGCGGCACGGGCAAGTCGACGATCGCGGGGGCGTTGTCCCTGCGGTTGGCCGCCGATGGCGGGCGGGTGCTGCTCGTGGAGACGGAGGGGCGGCCGGCGGTCGCCGCGACGCTGGGGCTCGCGACGTTTCCGCGGTCTCCGGAGAAGGTCGCCTCGGCGTCGGGCGGCGGCGAGGTCCACGCCTGTTCCCTCGACGCCGAAGCCGTGCTCGAGGATTACCTGTCGTCCAACGTGGGGTCGTCGCTGGCGATCGCGGCGGCCCGGAAATTCGGCGTGACCGAATTCGCCACGGCCATTGCCCCGGGCCTGCGGGACGTGCTGCTGTCGGGGTTCATCGTCGCCGAAGCCCGGCGCGGCGGCTGGTCGGCCGTCGTCGTCGATGCCCCGCCGACGGGTCGGGTGGCGCGGTTCCTCGACGTCACGCGCGCACTCGGCGACATCGCCACCTCCGGGCCGATCCACCGCCAGGCCGCCGACACCGCCGCATTCCTGCGGTCGGGTTCGACGCGCGTGCACATGGTGACGCTCGCCGAACCGCTGCCCGTGCGCGAATCCCTCGAAGCCCTCGACGAACTGGCCGAAGTCAACCTGCCGCTGGGATCGGTGGTGGTCAACCGACTCCTCGACGACGATCTCTGCGACGCGGCACTCTCCCTCCGCTATGACGACGTCACCGCCATCGCCCGCACCCTGGCCCCCGCCGACGACGCGGGCGACGGACCGTCGTCAAGCAACGAAACCCTGACCACCGCCCTGCTTGCCGAACTCGACGACGTCGCCGCCCGCGCCCGCATCCAACGACGCTCCCTCACCGAACTCGCCGACGACTGGCCCCACCCCATCACCCGCATCCCCGCCCAGCCCGGCGGCGTCCGCATCGAAGGCCTCTACGACATCGCCGACCTGCTCACCGGCCTCGACCACCGCGAGGTGCCCAATGCCTGACACCACCAACAACGCGCACGACAACACCGCACGCGGCGCCGACGAGGCGATGGGCCGAGGCCGGGACCAGGACCGGGATCGGGACCGGCATGCCCGCGCGGGCAACGGCGACCCGCGGGTCATCGTCATGGTCGGCTCCGGCGGCGTCGGCAAAACCACCTCCGCCGCCGCACTCGCCCTCGGACTCGCCGACACCGGCCTGCGCACCGTCGTCCTGACCATCGACCCCGCCAAACGACTCGCCCAAGCCCTCGGCCTCGACGAACTCGGCGACACCCCGCAACCCGTCGCAGGGCACGACCACCTCCACGCCCTGATGCTCGACCAAAACGCCCGCTTCGGCGCACTCCTCGCCGAAGCCGGCGCGCCCGAACTCGCCGACAACCGCGTCACCGCCACCGTCGCCCGCAGCTTCGGCGGCCTGCAGGAATACCTGGCCATGGACCTGCTCGCCAAGCTGCACGACTCCGGCGAATGGGACGCCATCGTCGTCGACACCCCGCCCGCCCTGTCCGCGCTCGACTTCCTCGACTCCGCCGACCGCGTGCGACGCCTCGTCCGCCACCCCCTGATGCGGCTGCTGACGTCCTCGTCCAGCCTCGTCGGCACCGGCGTGATGCTGCTCGGCCAAATCGTCGGCAGCGAAACCCTCGCGCAGGCCGCCGCATTCGCCCGAGGACTGCGGCCCGTCGCCGACTCCATGCTCGTGCGATCGCGGGCCATGCGCGACCGCCTGGGCGACGCCGGCGAATTCCTCCTGGTCACCGCGCCGACCGCCGAGGCGCTGCGAGAGGCGCGGTCGTTCGCCGACTCCCTCAGCGGGCAAGGGCTGCCGGTGACCGGCGTCGTCGTCAACCGCACCCACCAGGTGCCCGAGGCCCTGCGCGGCCGCGAGCTGAACTGGGGCGATGCCGCGGGTGGCGTGGTTGAGGCGGGGGCGGGTGCCGGAGCCGGGACGGAGGCGGGGCCGGGCGGTGCGGCAGAAGCGGAAGCACCCACACCCGGCGCCATGGCCGCGATGCGCCGCATCCACGAGTCCCGCGTCGAGCTCGCCGCCGCCGAGGAGAAGCAGATCAATCGCTTCGTCCGGCGGTTCCCCGATGCTCCCCTCACGCATGTGCCGTCGATGAGCGGCGGCGTGACCAGCACCGATGACCTGCGCACGCTGGCGAAGCGGATTCTCCCCGCACTGGACTGATCGCGCGCCCCGAACCGGCCGCCGGTTCCCGCCCCCGCGCCAGGCACCCGCCGCCAGGCACCCACGCCCACTCGCCCTCCCCCTTCCATCCGCCGCCAGACACCCACTCCTTGCCCCATGTACCCGCCGCCACAGGCCCCTGCAGCCCCATGCGCCCCACCCGCAACCGATAGAACTTGATCTGCAATTAGTCGGCGGATTTGTTGCATTTTCGGCGCGAACTTTCAGGATTTGAGCGATGAAATGCAACAAATCAGCCTACTAAGTGCGGATCAAAGCTGAGGTTGAGACTTTTAGGCGGCTCCGAGTGGCCGAGCACGCGCCCCAGCAGCGGCCAGGGGGCTCGGCGTCAAAAAGCGGCTCCCGACGCCCGGACACGGCGAAACCCCGGCGGATCACACTGATCCACCGGGGTTCCCAGGTCCCACTACACGCGGCGGGCCCATCCGCCACACTCCGCCGGGACGGCCCACCGTCGCCAGGTCCCGCTACGCGCGGCGGGCCTTCTGCGCGACGCGCTGCGCGGCGATCTGGGCGGCGTAGTAGTCGGCCCAGCTGGTCACCTCGGGGTGCTCGCGGAGCATGGCGCGGCGCTGGCGCTCGGTCAGCCCGCCCCACACGCCGAATTCGACGCGGTTGTCGAGGGCGTCGGCGCGGCACTGCAGCACGACGGGGCAGTGACGGCAGATGACGGCGGCCTGTCGCTGGGCGGCGCCGCGGACGAAGAGTTCGTCGGGGTCGATGTCGCGGCACTTGGCGCGGGTGACCCATTCTTGGCGGTCGCGGAAGCTGTCGGCGGCGGCTTCGCGTTCTTCCACGAGGTCGGCCACGCGGGCGGTTCGGTTCCGGTCTGAGATTGTGGCGGTCATCATGGCCTCCTTCGGTGTTTCGCGGTCCCCGTCCGCGTTGGGCGGTGGGGTGGTCGTCGGCCCGCGTGTGGGGCCGGTGCGGTGTCGCCTGGCGCGCGGTGGGGTGTGCCGGGCGTGTCCGTTACCAGCTTGGGAGGGTTCCCGGTGCTGATTCCGTGCTGATTTGTTGTTGTAAGTCTATTCACACAATTTGAGCAATGTCACCTAGGTCACATCCCGGGGGTGGTGGTGACCCATAGCACCAGGTAGGACGTTTTCCGGCTCGCGGATTGCGGGGGTGGCCCCCGGCACCCCCGCGATGTAACGGAGGGAGGAAAAATGATGGTCCGGGCGCGGTGTTTCCTCATTTTCAGGGGGTTCGGGGGCTTTGGGCTTGGGGGGCTTTACGACGCTCATCTGGTTCCCGCCTCCCCCGGAGGTTGCCGACGCTGGCGGCTGTGGTGGTGTCGGTGCAGCGCCCGGGAAGTTCGGAGATTCGGGGATTCCCCTTTGAAAACCCCCGGCAGTAGGGTTGACCGCGTGAATGTCGGTCGGAATCTGCTGA
Source organism: Corynebacterium sp. HMSC11E11 (assembly GCF_001807025.1). Taxonomy (NCBI): domain Bacteria; kingdom Bacillati; phylum Actinomycetota; class Actinomycetes; order Mycobacteriales; family Corynebacteriaceae; genus Corynebacterium; species Corynebacterium sp. HMSC11E11. Next base: position 13,860 of record NZ_KV787129.1, read on the forward strand.
AGCTCGCGGTGGCGGTGATGCTCGCGGGGCTCATCGTCGCCGCGGCGATCTTCCCCGTCGCCGGCGGCGGCGGGTACCTGATGGCGCGCACCGCCGATGATTTGGCGATGTCGTCCCGCTCGGTCATCGGCGGCGAGGCCCCGGAGATCACCACCATCACCGACGTCAACGGCGAACCGATGGCGTGGCTGTACGATCAGCGCCGCACCTCGGTGGAGTCGTGGCAGATTTCGCGGGAGATGAAGGACGCGATCGTCTCCATCGAGGATCGCCGTTTCTGGGATCATTCCGGCGTCGATTGGCAGGGCACGTTCCGTGCGGCGTTGGCCAATTTCACGTCCGGGTCGGTGCAGCAGGGTGCGTCGACGATCGAGCAGCAGCTGATCAAGAACTACACGCTCCTGGTGGAGGCGGAGACCGAGGCCGAACGCCGCGCCGCCACCGCCACCGACTATGGCCGCAAGTTGCGGGAGATCCGCATCGCCCAGGACCTCGAGGACGGGATGTCCAAGGAAGAGGTGCTGACGGGCTACCTCAACATCGTCCCGTTCGGCAACGGCGCCTTCGGCATCGAGAATGCGGCGCAGACGTATTTCGGCATTCCGGCGAAGGACCTGAACATTCCGCAGTCGGCGCTGCTCGCGGGGCTGGTGCAGCAGACGTCGGGGTTGAATCCGTACACGAATCCGGATGGGGCGATGGCCCGCCGCAATGACGTGCTGCGGGCGATGGTGTCCACCGGGTCGATCACGCAGGCGCAGGCCGACGACGCCATCGCCACCGACCTGGGCGTGCTGCCCGAGCCGAATCGCCTGCCGCAGGGCTGCATCGCCGCCGGTGACCGGGGCTTTTTCTGCGACTACGTGCTCGGTTACCTCGCCGATCGCGGTCTGGACCGCACGAAGCTCGCCCGGGGCGGCTACACCATCCACACGACGTTGGATCCGGTGGTGCAGGACAACACGCAGCGAGCGCTGCGGGAGCAGGCGTCTCCGACGGCCGGCGGCGTGGCCGAGGTGATGAGCGTCGTCGAGCCGGGCACAGATTCGCGCCGCGTGCTGTCGATGGCGTCGTCGCGGGTGTACGGGCTCGACGCCGAGGCCATGCAGACGGTTCAGCCGCAGCCGTTTACGTCGGTGGGCAATGGCGCGGGGTCGATTTTCAAGATCTTCGCGGCCGCCGCGGCGGTGGAGAAGGGCATGGGCATCGACACGTCGCTGCCGGTGCCGCGCCGCTACGAGGCGTCGGGGTTGGGCGACGGCGGCGCGGCCGGCTGTCCGCCCGGCTTGTACTGCGTGGAGAACACGGGCACGTTCCCGGGGTCGATGACTCTGCGGGAGGCGTTGGCGAAGTCGCCGAACACCCCGTTCGTGGCGATGAGCGAGCAGGTCGGCGTCGATGGCGTCATGGATATGGCGGTGCGCCTGGGCATGCGGTCGTACACGGTGCCGGGCAGTTTCGACGGCGAGTCGTCGGTGGCGGAGTACGTGTCCGACAACACGTTGGGTTCGTTCGTGTTGGGTCCGACGCCGGTCAATGCGCTGGAGCTGTCGAACGTCGGCGCGACGTTGGCGTCGGACGGGATGTGGTGCGAGCCGGATCCGATCGTGGAGGTCACGGATCGCGACGGCAACCCGGTGCACGTCGACCGTCCGGCGTGCGACCAGGCGGTCGATCCGGGCGTCGCCCATGCGATGGCGCAGGCGTTGTCGTCGGACACGGTCGACGGCACTGCCGAGGATGCGGCGAAGTCGGCGCGGTGGGATGGCCCGGTTGCGGCGAAGACGGGGACGACGGAGTCGAACCAGTCGGCGGCGTTCCTGGGGTTCACGACGGGTTTGGCCGCGGCGGTGTACGCGTACAACGATTCGCCGGTGGTGACGGAGTTGTGCACGTCGCCGCTGCGCCAGTGTGGTTCGGGTGATTTGTACGGTGGCCGCGAGCCGGCGCGGACGTGGTTTTCGGCGGTGTCGCCGATCATCGACGATCATGGCGGCAAGGTGCTGCCGGAAATGGCCCCGGAGTATGGACCCGGAACCGCCAAGGCGTCGTTGCCGCAGGTGGAGGGCATGCAGGAGGCCGACGCCCGCCGGAAGTTGGAGGAGGCCGGCTACCGGGTCGAGTCGGTTTCGGTGTCGCAGACGGGTCGGCCGCGGGGCACGGTGACGGGTGTTCGGGTGCCGGGTCTGCTTCTCGACGGCGGCACCGTGACCCTGGAGGTGTCGGATGGCACGCGCCGCCCGCCGCCGCCCCGGACGACGGAGCCTCCCGCGCCGCGACCCGGCGGTGGCGTGCCGGATCTGCCGGATGCGATCACCATTCCGGGCTTCGGTCGGATTCCGCTGCCGCGCTAGGCCTGCAGGCGCGCCTTCACGGCACCGGACAGGCGCTTGCCGTCGACGCGGCCGGCCGCCTTGGCCTGCGCGGCCTTCATGGCCTGCCCCATCTGCTTCATCGACGCGGGCTCGTCACCGCACGCCTCGGCGATGGCGGCGTCGACGAGGGCGGCGAGTTCGTCGTCGTCAAGCTGCTTGGGCTGGTAGCGGGCGAAAACCTCGGCCTCGGCGCGTTCATTCTCGGCGAGTTCGTCGCGGCCGTTCTCGGCGTACATTTCGGCGGACTCGCGGCGCTTCTTGATCTCCCGCTCGATGACCTTGAGCACCTCGGCGTCGGTCAGTTCGTGCTTGGCGCCGGAGACCTCCTCGGTTTGGATCGCGGCCTTGAGCATGCGCAGCGCGCCGACGGTGGCCTTGTCGCGGGCCTTCATGGCGGCGGTCATGTCGGAGATGATGGTTGCCTTCAGTTCGCTCATGCCGCGGATTTTACGCCGCCGCGGGTGCGGCATGCGCGTGCCGCGCGTTGAGGCGGTGCCGTGGTCGGGGGCGGGGACGGTAGCGTGGTGTCCGTGCCCGGATTGAAGAATTTTGCTTTGCGACGCCCCTCCCCCACCCCGTCCCGCCTTCCCGCGGTTTTCGGCGCGGGGGGCGAACGGTCGGGGGCGGGGTCCGTCGTCAAGCGCATGGCGCGGGTGGCCGGCGGCGTCGTCGGAGGTGCCGGCCTGCTCGGGGCGGCGACGTTCCTGTACGCCAATCAGGTGGAGTTGACGGCGTTTCGCGTCAAGCGGGTGCGGGTGCCCGTCCTGCCCGCCGGGCATGAGCCGCTGCGCATTCTGCACGTGTCCGACTTCCACATGACGCGGTCGCAGCGCAAGAAGCAGCGTTGGGTCGCGGGCCTGGAGGCGCTGGATCCGGATCTGGTGATCAACACCGGCGACAACCTCGGTGGCGCGGACGCCGTGCCGTCGGTGCTCGCGGCGCTGGGGCCGCTGTTGGATCGGCCGGGCGCGTTCGTGTTCGGCACCAACGACTACTTCGGCCCGAAGCCGCTGAATCCGCTGCGGTACCTGACCGGCAAGAAGCGCAAGCCGTCGACGGAGAAGTTGCCGTGGGAGGGCATGCGCGCCGCGTTCATCGAGCGTGGTTGGCGCGACGCCACGCACCGGCGGCTGGAGTTCGTTGCCGGGGGCGTGCGGCTGGCGATCACCGGCGTCGACGACCCGCATCACGATCTCGACGACTACGACTCCGTCGCCGGCGCCCCCAACGCCGACGCCGACCTGGCCATCGGCCTGTCGCACTCGCCGGAGCCGCGGGTGCTCGACCGCTTCGCCGCAGACGGCTACGACCTCGTCCTGTCCGGCCACACCCACGGCGGGCAGGTGTGTCTGCCGTTCGAGCGGGCGATCGTGACCAACTGCGGGATCGACCGGTCGCGGGCGTCGGGCCTGTCGCGGTGGACCGAGCGGACGTGGCTGCACGTGTCCAACGGGTTGGGCACGTCGCCGTATGCGCCGGTGCGGTTGTTCTGTCCGCCGTCGGCGACGCTCATCGAGGTCGTGGCGGCCGACGAGGGGCCCGGGACCGCGGCCACGGCCTGACGTGGCGTGACGTGCCCGGGAATCCCCGCCGGAGCTGACGTTTTGCCTTTTGCGACGGCGGGGGTCTAGAGTTGTCGACGTTGCAGCGCACGCCGCTGGCCCGCAGTCGCGGCCCGGAACCGTTGCGACGTTCTTTACCGGGGTATGGCGCAGCTTGGTAGCGCGCTTCGTTCGGGACGAAGAGGCCGTGGGTTCAAATCCCGCTACCCCGACCAGGTGAGATAAACCGCCGTTCTGCGAAAGCAGGCGGCGGTTTTCTCGTTTCCGGGTCCGGCCCGGCGGCGGGTTTTTCCGCCGCGGG
>NZ_KV787129.1:18117-27924 GCF_001807025.1 Corynebacterium sp. HMSC11E11
GCCCGGCGGCGGGTTTTTCCGCCGCGGGCCGGGGTCAGGGCTTTTCTTGCGTGACGACGCTTTCGTCTCCGCCGTCCGCCCCATCGTCCGGGTCGGCGGCGTCCGCGGGTTCGGCGTCCGGGGCCTCCGCATCGTCATCGACCGGGGATTCCGAAACCGCGTCGTCGGTCGAGTCGGGAGTGGGTGCCTCCGCCGTGGCCGCCGTGGACTTGGCGGCTTCGGGCTCTGTGGTTTCGGATTCGGCGGCCTTGGGCTTGGCGGCTTCGGTCTCGGCCTCCTTGGGCTTGGCCGCCTTGGTGGCCGCCTTGGTGGTGGCGGGCGCGGTCACGGTGGCGCGGCGGCGGCCGGCGCCGAACCGGTCGACGAGCGCACCGATGACCACCAGCGCCAACAGCACGCCGGCGGACGAGCCCCACATCAGGGTCGACCCGTCGTTGCCCAACGCCGTCAGCGCCGCCGTCGGATGATGCAGCGGCAGCAGGGCGGCGACCACTCCCCACGCGGTCGCCATCTCGGCGCCTCCCGTCGCAGCCGATGCGGCCGTGCGCCACACCCACCCGATGACGCCGACCTGGACGAGCATGCCGACGACGATCACGAAACGGCCCCACGACGCCCCGAACACCGCCAACACGGCACGGGCCAGCGCCGTCGCAGCCAACGCGGCCAACGCCAACACGATCACGCTCGTCGCACCGCGCAGCAGGTCCAAGCCGTCGGCCATGATGAACAGCACCAACGCGCCGATCGCCACGATGCCCGCCAGCGCACCGGCGAACGCGCCGCCCGGCAGCACCCGCGACCACACGCCCCGGCTCGCGGCATCGCCACCACCACGGACATCACGGCCATCTCGGCCGCCCCGCCCCGGAGTCGCGATGAGCCACAGCGCCGACGCCGCCAGCATCACCAGCGCGGACACCAGGAACGCCAGGGTCGGCGCGAGCGTCGCGTTCGCCCCGGCCTCGTCGCCCTCGCCGTCGATCAATCCCGCCGCGGCGAGCTGTTCGCCGGTCGGCACGGGCATCGCCCGGTTGGCCTCGCTGACCTTGTCCGCGACGGTCTGGGCCATCTCGTCGAGCCGAGGGGCACCGTCGTTGAGCTCCTTCAGGCCGCCGTCGATCTTCTTGGCGCCCTCGTCGAGCTCCTCGGTGGCGGTGCGCAACTCGCCTGCGCCGGCGGCCGCGCTGAAAATGCCGTCGCGGTACGGAGCGCCCGGCGTGTTGAGCTGGTACGACAACTCGTCGGCGCCCCTGCGGAAACGCTCGGCCTCCCCGGCCAATGCGTCGAAGTCGACGGCGCCGAGCTGCCGCTCGAGGGCCTCCAGGTTCTCCACGGCCGTCTGATCGCCGGCGGCGCGCGCCGACTCCTTCGCCGGGCCGATCGTCGCCTCCACCTGTCCGATGGCGACGTTGACCAGGCCGATGCCGTCGGCGATGGCCCCCGCCCCGCCGGCGATGTCGCTCGCCCCGCCGCCGAGCCGGCCCGTGGCGACCTGCAGTTCGTTGAGCCCGGAGGAAAGATCGGACGCGCCCTCGCGGATCGCACCGGTGCCCTCCACCAATTCGGTGCCGCCGTCCTTCAGTTCGCCGATGCCCTCCGTCGCCCGGCCCATCCCGGCGTCGAGGAACCCGGCCTGGGTATTGGCCTCTCCGATCGCCCGGCGCGCCTCCTGCACCTGCGCGACGTCGATGCCGGGCACCGGGCCGGGGGCGTGGCCCTCCTCCGCGCCGTCGGCGATCCAGGCCGACGACAGGCCCATGCCGGATCCGGCGACGTACGCCGCGCCGACGATCAGCGGGAGCATGAGAAGCAGAGACAAAAACGCGCGGCGAACGCCGACCTTCCGGGGAGCCATGACCCCAAGTTATCGGCCGCGCGGGCGATGTCGTGGGTGCTACGCCGAAGGGCCCGGGGGTGGTGTCGCGCACCGCGGGCTTTCCGACGCCGATGCGCGAAAAAAGCGGCGCGGGGGCACCCGATGGCCGTCGCAAAGCACCGGGCGGAGATATATGACAACGCGCCTTTCTCCGCATTTCCCAAAGTCAGCGGCGCCCGACCCGGTTGATAGGGTGGAAAACGGCCAAAATACCCGATCCGAGCCGGCCGTGGGCCGCCGGATCCCATCGATTCTCTCCATACAGGAAGGCGACCCCGTCGTGACATTGCTCAGCGTCCCGGCCCTGGTCGCGGTGGCGCTGGCCCTCACCCCCTTATTCGTGAAAGTGCTCGGCAGGCATGCCGGTTGGCCGATCGTGGCGTTTTTCGTCGCCGCCATCGTGCAGCTGGTCCGCCTGGCCGGCGGCGTCCTCGACGGGGATGCGGTCACGTGGGGGATGACGTGGGCCGGTGCGCTGCTGCCGGGCGGAACCGGGGTGGACTTCGCGCTCCGCCTCGACCCGCTATCCCTCGTGTTCGCGCTGCTCGCGCTGGTCATCGGTTCGGTGGTGTTCATCTACTCCACCGCGTACCTGCCGCCGAAGGGCGGCACCATGAGCTTCTACGTCCTCATGACCGGGTTCATGCTGGCCGTGCTGCTGCTCGTCCTCGCCGACGACGTGGTGCTGCTGTTCATCGGCTGGGAACTGGTGTCCATGGCGTCCTTCCTGCTCATCGCCCGCTCCGGGTCGTCGGGCGAGGCCGGTTCGCTGCGCACCCTGCTGCTGACGTTCACGGGCGGCCTGCTGCTGCTCGCCGCGCTGGCCGTGGCGGTGTGGGCGACGGGCACCACGAACCTGACCGAGCTGCTGGCCCACGAGGTGTGGCGTCCCGGCGGCGACGCCACGGTGACCACGGTCGTCGCGGTGCTGGTGGCGTTGGGTGCGTTCACCAAGGCGGCGCAGGTGCCGTTCCAGGCGTGGCTGCCGGAGGCGATGGCGGCGGCGACGCCGGTGTCGGCGTTCCTGCACGCCGCGGCGGTGGTCAAGGCCGGCGTGTACCTGCTCATCCGCTTCGCGACGGCGTTCTCGCACGTGCAGGCGTGGCAGATGCTGCTCATCGTCGTGGGCATGACCACGGCGGTGTCCGCGGCCGTGTTCGCCATCCAGCAGACGGACCTGAAGCGCCTGGTGGCGTACTCGACGGTGTCGCAGCTGGGTTGGATCGTCGCCACGATCGGCGTGGGCACGCACTTCGCCATCGTCGCCGCGGTGGTGCACACGCTGGCGCACGCGCTGTTCAAGTCGTCTTTGTTCATGCTGGCCGGCACGGTCGACCATCAGACGGGCACGCGCGACATCCGTCGCCTGGGCCCGCTGTGGCGCCGCATGCCGTGGACCTTCGGGTCGATGGTGATCGGCGCGGCGTCGATGGCGGCGATCCCGCCGACGCTGGGCTTCCTGTCGAAGGAGGGCATGCTCGAGGCGTTCACCGATGCCCCGCTGGCCGACGCCGGCGTGGTGGTGCTGCTGGTGGCCGCCACGATCGGCGCGATCGCCACGTTCACGTATTCGGCGCGCCTGATCTTCGGCGCGTTCGTCGACGGCCCCCGCGACATGTCCGAGGTCCGCGAGGCGCCCGTCGCCCTGTGGCTGCCCGCCGCGATCCCGGGCGTCGTGTCGCTGCCGCTGGCGTTCTTCGTCGGCCCGCTGCTCGACGGCCCGCTCGATTCGGTGTCCCGCACGGTGCTCGGCGGCGGCTACGCCGAGACGCACCTGGCCCTGTGGCACGGCGTCAACGTGCCGCTGCTCATTTCTGTGGGCGTGCTCGTCGTCGGCGTGCTGCTGGTGCTGATGCGCGGCCGGATGAACGAGGCCCTGGCGGGCCGGAAGCTGTTCCCGTTCACGGGCGTGCAGGCGCTGTCGTTCGGAACGCGCGCCGCCGGCCGGGTGGGCCGTTCCTTCGCGGCGATCGGCGATTCGCATGCGCCGACGCGCCACCTGCTGCCGATGTTGTCGGTGCTCGTGGTCTACGCGGGTGCGGTTCTGCTGGCGCCGGGCCTCGGCGGCATGGAGCTGCCGGACAAGATCGACGGCATCGATTCGTGGATGGACCTGATCCCGTTGACGGTGGTCGTCATCGGCGTCGTCGCCACGATGCAGGCCCGCAATCGCCTGCAGGCGGCGGTGCTGTTGGGCGTCACCGGCACGGGCGTGACCCTGCAGGTGCTGCTGTTGGGTGCGCCGGACGTGGCCATGACCCAGTTCCTGGTGGAGGTGCTAACGGTCGTGCTGATGATGCTGGTGCTGCGTCACCAGCCCCGCGCCTTCTCGGGTACGGGCCGCAATCGCCGCATGGTCGCGGCGGTGGTGGGCGTCGGCGTGGGCCTGGCGACCTTTGGCGCGGTGTGGACCCTGACGGGTCGCCGCGACAAGCCGGAGATCGCGCAGTGGTACCTCGAGGAGGGCCCGAAGATCACGTCGGAGAACAACGTGGTCAACACGATCCTCGTCGAGTTCCGTGCCTTCGATACGTTGGGCGAGCTCGCCGTGCTGGGCATGGCGGGCATCGCGATGGCCGCGGTGGTGGCGTCGATGCCGCGGTGGCCGCATCACCCGGGTCGTCCGGGGCCGCTGCCGCAGCCGGGTCTGAATTCGCTGCCGTTGCGCAGGCTGGTGCGGTGGATGACGCCGCTGCTGCTGGTGCTGTCGGTGATCGTGCTGTACCGCGGCGGCAACGAGCCGGGCGGCGGCTTCAATGCGGCGTTGATCGGTTCGTCGGCGCTGATGCTGAAGTACCTGTCGAATCCGGATGACCGCCCGCTGATGGGCCGCAACGTGCCGTACCTGTTCAGCGGTTTCGGCGTGATCGTGGCCATCGTCATCGGTTTCGTCGGTTTCCTGGAGGGCTCGTTCCTGGCTCCGCTGCATGGCACGGTGGCCGGGCAGCATCTGACCACGGCGTTGATTTTCGACGTGGGCGTGTACCTGGCGGTGCTGGGCATCGTGGCCACGGCGCTCAATCATCTGGGCGGGCCGACTCGTCCGGGGTCGCCGAAGTCCGATGATGAGCTTGGCCCGACGGTGGTGCATCGCACGGGGCTTGCCGTTCCGCCGCAGCAGAAGCCGGATCAGGCCGTCGCCGCGGATTCCGCGTACGGGGATCCGGCGGGCGAGGGCGTCCCGGACGAGCTTTACGACGGCTCGTCGGGGCATGGTCCGGTCTCCGGGTCCGGTGCCGGCGGGGATGGTCCCGGCGGTTCCGGCGGCGGCGAGAAGAACGGTTCCGACAAGAAGGAGGTGCGGGCATGATCATCGCGCTCATCGCGGCCGTGCTCGCCGGCGGCGGCGCGTACCTGGTGCTGCAGCGCGGCATGGTGCGCATCATCATCGGGATGACGTTCATCTCGCATGCGGCGAACCTGATCATCCTGTCGACGGGCGTGGGCGCCTGGCGGCAGGAGCCCCTGATGGGCAATGCGGAGGCGGAGACGGCGGCGGATGCGCTGCCGCAGGCGTTCGTGTTGACGGCCATCGTCATCACCATGGCGGTGACGGCCTTCATGTTGGCGATGTCGGCCCTGGGCCGCGACGACGACACCCGGATCCGCGAGGACCGGGAGGCCAATGCCCAGTTGTCGACAGCCGGCCGCAAGGCCCGCCGCCTGCGCCCGGCCGACGCCGGTTCGGGTGCGGGAGCGGTTCGGATGGAGCACTACCCGCCCGTATCGCCCCAGGACGGTGATCGCTGATGACCGGCATGTCCGCGGAGACGGTCTCCGCTCTGCTGCCCCTGGTGGCGATTCTTCCGCTGTTGTTCGCCGGCGTCGCCGCGGTGTTGCCGTGGGCTCCGGTGCGGGTGGCGCTGTCGATCGCCACTCCGGCCGGCATGGCCGTGGTGGCGTGTGCGCTGCTGTACCGGGTGATGGACTCCGGCCCGATCGGCCACAACGTCGGCGGGTTCCCCGGCGGCGTGTCCATTCCCTTCGTCGCCGACGCGTTTTCCCTGCTCATGTTGGGCGTGGCGTCGATGGTCGTCTTCGCAGGCGCGTGGTTCGCGCAGGTCGCCGGCGAGAACAAGTCGCGCTTCTTCGCGTCGCTGACGCTGATGATGTTGGCGGGCATGGCCGGTGCGTTCCTCACCGCCGACTTGTTCAACTTCTTCGTGTTCATGGAGGTGATGCTGCTTCCGTCGTACGGCCTGATCGCGGTGACGGGCACGTGGCATCGCCTCGCGGCCGGCCGGTCGTTCGTGCTGGTCAATTTGATGACGTCGACGGTGCTGCTCATCGGCGTCGCCCTGGTGTACGGCTCGGTCGGCGCGGTGAACATCGCGCTGCTGGCCGGGTCGGCCGCGGGCGGCGGGCCGGGTGCGGTGGCGCTGGGTCTGGTCATCATCGCGTTGAGCGTGAAGGCGGGTCTGGCGCCGGTGCACACGTGGCTGCCGCGCACCTACCCGTCGACGTCGCCGGCGGTGATGGCGATTTTCTCGGCGGTGCACACCAAGGTGGCCGTGTACATGCTGTTCCGCATTTACGTGGTCATCGTGGACATGGATCCGTCGTGGCGGTGGCCGATCATCGTCCTGATGGGGGCGTCGATGCTGCTGGGCGCCTACGCGGGCCTGGCGGAGTCGACCATGCGCCGGGTGCTGGCGTACCAGATGGTCAACGGCATGCCGTTCATCCTGGTGGTGCTGGCCTTCACCGACGGCGACGCCTCCGCCGTGTTGGCCGCCGGCATCTTCTACGCGCTGCACCACATGGTCACCGTCGGTTCGCTGGTGCTGGTCTCCGGCGCGATCGAGGAAACGTACGGCACGGGCACGTTGTCGCGCCTGTCGGGGTTGGCCCGGCGGGATCAGCTGGTGGCGTGGGTGTTCGCGGCGATGGCGTTTTCCATCGTCGGCTTCCCGCCGTTTTCGGGCCTGTGGGGCAAGGTCGGCGTCGTCGTCGCGGCGGCGTCGGGCGGAGACGCCCGGTCGGCGGTGGTCATCACCGTCATCGTCCTGGCGTCCCTGGGCGCCCTGTTGGCGATGGTCCGCTTGTGGCGCGGCGTGTTCTGGGGCCGCCCGATGCAGGGCATCGACGATTCGCTGCGGGTCCGCGGGGCCCTGGCGGCGCCGTCGGTGTTCCTGGCGGCGGTCAGCGTGGCGATGTTCGTCTTCGTCGGCGTCGTCGCCGGGTGGACGGGTGCGGCCGGCGACGCGCTGGTCGACGTGCCCGCCTACGTCGAGGCCGCCCTGGGCGACCCTGCGGAGGCGATCTCCTACGGCAACCTGGACAACGTCGACATGGGCGGCGCAGCCACCAACGGCGTCGGCATGATCGACGGCGTGGGCAACGACACGGGCGTTTCGGCCGCGGCCGAGTCCGCCCGGGAAGGGGCGACCCGATGAGCATCCTGCACATTCCCGCCTACGGCGCGTGGTTGACCGGTCAGGTCGTCATCGCCGCGACGGAGGTGATCGCGGATACGTTCCGGGCCAGGCAAAAGCAGAAGCCGATCCTCATCGGCATGCCGCTGCGCATCACCACCGACACCGAGATCGTGGGTTTGTCGGCGTCGATCACCATGACGCCGGGCACCCTCGTCTGCGGCATCCGCGCCCTGGAGGGCGGTCGCCGCATGTTCATCGTCCACGCGGTGTTCGGCGCGGATTTCGAGGGCGTCTGCGATTCGCTGTACGACATGGAGGAGCGCATGTCCCCGCGGGTGCGCGATCTGCCCCGCCCGGAGGCCTTCGTCTTCGACGACTACGACCCGGAAGTGCACTCCGACCCCGACGAGGTCATCGGCACCGCCGCCGAAACCGCGCAGGGGCTGCCCGGCCTGCCCGACTCCGTCACGGTGGTCGACGACCCGATGGAGGACGACGTCATTCCGGAGCCGGCCACCGATGGCGGTGGGCCGGGCGACCTGAACGCCGGCGTCGTCAAACATGATGACCCGGCCCCCGCCGATCGAAAGGAGAACCGCCATGACTGACTCCGTGGTGCAGGTCATCGCGGGCATCGGCGTCGCGCTGTGCTCGCTGGCGTTCGTGCTGACCGTCATCCAGGTGTTCCGCGTCAAGGGAAACGTGTCGCGTGCGGTGATGTCCGACGTCGCGTTCTTTTCGATGGTCGGCGTGTTCCTGACCACCGCCCTGCTGCGGGAAACGGCCATCACGTTCGACATCGCCATGCTGGCGGGCCTGCTGGGCATTCTGTCGACCGTCGGCCTGGCCCGCGTGATTTCGCGGGGAAGGAGATAAGTCATGGGCATCGGAGGAGTGATCACGACGGTCCTGTTCGCCCTGACCGTCATCGGCGGGTCGCTGTACCTGCTCGGTGCGGCGGTGGCCATGTGGCGTGCGCCGGATGCGCTGTCGCGCATGAATCAGCTGTCCGCCGGCGTCATGGTCGGTGCGCCGCTGCTGGTGGTGGGCAATGCGATCCTCGAGTTCGATCAGGGGACGTTGACGGTGGGCAAGGTGCTCACCGGGTTGCTGGCGATCGTGTCGATGCTCGTCGTCGCCACCGTCGCGTCGGAGGTGCTGGCGCGTGCCGTGCTCGGTGCGCGGGACGGGTCCGCCGAGGACCATTCGGATCGGCGGCCGACGAACGCGGGGTAGCCGCGGCGGATCAGGCGTCATCGCTGCGGGAGCCGTCGTGCGCCGCGTGTGCGGCATGAATGGCGCGTTGCGTCGCGCGTGCCGTGCCAATTGCCTTGCGACGCCACCGGGCCCCTCTCCCACCTTGCTGCGGGAGAGGGGCCCGGTGGCGTCTGGTCGGGATCTGATGGACGAGGTGGCCGGGGCGGGGGCGATGGGCAACGTCGCATGGCCGGATCGCGTGGCTCGTCGGAACCCGGCCGGAGGTGGAATCGCGCAGGTGGGGGCGCAGCCGGGGTAACCGAGACAGGTCGGGCATTCGTGTTACACCGGGTTACTGCACTACCCCCGAGCGGGGGCGAATGGCGCGGACCGAAACTCGGGCCAGAGTGTGCATTAGCTCACATCTTGCAGGGTAACGAAGGCGTAAACTCCGACGATCGAAAAGCGTCCCGAACAACACCCGGCACCCCACCCTCCACGCCCGTTTCTTAGGTGAGGCTCACTTTCATGAATGCCATTACCCAACCGTTTCCGCTGGCAGTGCCAAAATTAGAACGGGTTCACACCGTTAGCCATTCGCATGGCGCACATGAACGCCACGTAAACAACGCGTGTTCTGCACTTTTAGGGGTACGCCAATAAATCCGATAATCGAAGCGCCGGAAGACAATTGTCCGTACTCGCCGGGCCCGTGAACCCCATTGCGGAAAGCAAAGAGCGGTCTTAGTGTCTACCCCGAGAGATTCAGGGAGGCCTCAGGGGCCGACCGCCGGGGGCCCGCCGAGGGCCGCGGTTCTCAGCCACCACGCCATCCAAAAAAGGGGAGTCGTTCACATGGACGCCAACACCATTTCCGCCGCTGCCGAGCTCATCGAGGCCCTGCCCAACGGCCCGTACCTCGCCGTCGAGACCCCGTTCCCGGCCCTGGAGCAGATCGCCGGCCGCGACATCAACCTGGGTTCCACCTTCGGTGACATCAACCTGCCGTTCGGCGAGGACTTCCTCGACGTCGAGGTCGAGGACGACAACTCCACCCACGTCTCCGACATCCTGGACATCACCGCGGGCAACGGCGTCGCCGCCGGCGAGTAGTAGCCCCCTCCGGGTCATTTGATCCGGAAACCACGCGTGCGGTTCCGTCCGCGCGTACGGAAGTTCCCGTCCACACCGCCGCCCGAATTTCCGCCAACCAACTCTTTCAACTCCACGCAAAGGAAGCGCATCATGGACGCCAACACCATTTCCGCCGCCGCCGAGCTCGTCGAGGCCCTGCCCAACGGTCCGTACATCACCGTCGGCTCCCCGTTCCCGGCCCTGGAGCAGATCGCCGGC
>NZ_KV787129.1:27944-34889 GCF_001807025.1 Corynebacterium sp. HMSC11E11
TGCCGTTCGGCGAGGACTTCCTCGACATCGAGATCAAGGACGACAACTCCACCCACGTCGAGGACATCCTGGACATCAACGCGGGCAACGGCGTCAAGGCCTAGTCGCCCCTCTTTCCCGGTCACCTGATCCGGAACACGCGCGCAGCTTCATTCGCGCGGGCGGGACTTTCCGCTCACACGGCTGCCCCGGAACGCCACGGCGTTCCGGGGCGGCTTTTCGCCGAAACACCGTTTGCCCCCACCGGTGCAGAACCCTGCCGCACCAACGACTTAGGGGCCCGCTCCCCCACCGCGATTTACGCCGGTGGCGGGCGGCGGTCCCCCTAAATTACACAAATCGTCAGATAACTCGTTTAGCTCCGAAGCAGAGGAAGCGCATCATGGACGCCGCCACCATTTCCGCCATCGCCGAGGTCGTCGACGCGATCCCGGACGGCCCCTACATCGTCATCGAGTCCCCGTTCCCCGCCCTCGAGCAGATCGGCGGTGGCAACATCAACCTGGGTTCCACCTTCGGCGACGTCAACCTGCCGTTCGGCGAGGACTTCCTCGACGTCGAGGTCGAGGACGACAACTCCACCCACGTCTCCGACGTCGTGGACGTCAACGCCGTCAATGGTGCGGTCATCGACTCCGGCTCCGACTCGGCCCCGGATGCCGGATCCACCCCGACCGAGTCCGGCGAGACCCCCGCCGAGGCCGCGCCCGAGGAGCCCGAGGTCATCCTGCCCGAGACCCCGGCCGACTCCGACGCGGAGCAGGCCGACGCTCCGACCGAGCCCGCCCCCGAGCAGGCCGAGACCGAGGCTCCGGCCGAAACCGACACCCCGGCCGAGCAGGCCGAGCCCGAGGAGACCGAGCAGGTCGACGCCCCGGTCGAGTCCGCCCCGGAACAGCCGGCCTTCGACCCGGTCGGCTTCTTGTTCGGCGCGCAGAAGTAATTCTGCCGTTCGGCGGCCAGAAGTAATTCTCCCGCCGAGCAGAAACCCGCCCGCACGGTCCCCGAACCACCGGTTCGAGGCACCCGCGGGCGGGTTTTCCTTTACTTGGCGGTGAAACGCGCCCGAACCTCGGCGCCGAGCCACTCGTCGACGTTGGTCCAGTACTGGTACACGCGCTCCTCGATCTCCGGGCTCACGCCCTCCATCGCACGGGCGATGTTGCCGGCCAACCGGTCGCGGGCGGCGTCGTCAAGCACCTCACGGACGAGAGTCCCCGCCTGGCCGAAGTCGCCGTCCTCGGCGTGCTGGATGTACGCGCCGCGGAACGGCTCCTCGCCCTCGGCCGCCCACAGGCCCAAATCACCGTGATCGACGGACTCCTGGGCGCCGCGACCGGCAGCATTGGAACCGTGGACCGGCAGCGACGGATCGGCGAAACGGTGAGTGGCGGCGCCGTCCTGGGAGAACGTGTTCACCTGCACGACCGGCCGGTTGACCGGCAGCTGATCGTGGTTGGCGCCCAGACGGTACCGGTGAGCGTCGGAGTAGGCAAACGCGCGGGCCAGCAGCATCTTGTCCGGCGACAGCCCGACGCCCTCGACCAGGTTCGACGGCGCGAACGCGGCCTGCTCGATCTGGGCGAAGAAGTTGCGCGGATTCTCGTTGAGCGTGAAGTGCCCCACGGGAATCAGCGGGTAATCCTTCTGCGACCAGGTCTTGGTCAGGTCGAAGGGATTCCAGCGGTAACCGGCGGCGTCGTCGAAGGGCATGATCTGCACCTTGACGTCCCACGTCGGGAAGTCGCCGCGCTCGATGGCCTCGAAGAGATCCTTGCGGGAATGGTCGGTGTCCTGGCCGACGAGCTCCTCGGCCTCGGCGTCGGTGAGGAAATCCCAGCCCTGGCGGGTCTTGAAGTGGTACTTCACCCAGAACCGCTCGCCGGCCTCGTTGATCCACTGGTACGTGTGGGAGCCGAAACCGTCCATGTTGCGCCAGGTCTTCGGGATGCCCCGGTCACCCATGAGGTAGGTGACCTGGTGGGCGGACTCCGGCGACGACGTCCAGAAATCCCACTGCATGTTGGCGTCGCGCAGACCCGTGTCCGGCAGACGCTTCTGGGAGTGGATGAAATCCGGGAACTTGATGCCGTCGCGGATGAAGAACACCGGGGTGTTGTTGCCGACGATGTCGTAGTTGCCCTCATCGGTGTAGAACTTCAGCGCGAAGCCGCGGACATCGCGCCAACCATCGGGCGAACCCTGCTCGCCGGCGACGGTGGAGAAACGGGCGAGCATCGGGGTGACGGTGCCCGGCTGGAACAGGCCCGCCTTGGTGTACTTGCTCACGTCCTCGGTGACGGTGAGCTCGCCGAAGGCGCCGCCGCCCTTGGCGTGGACGACGCGCTCCGGGATGCGCTCGCGGTTGAAGTGGGAGAGCTTTTCGATCAGATGCACGTCGTGGACCACGACGCCGCCCTGGGGGCCGGTGGTCACCGAGTGCTGTTCAGAGGAGACGGGGGCGCCGTTGAGGCGGGGGGTGCCGCCGTTGCCGGTGCCGGTGTCCAGGCCCTGGTCGGCGATGTCCTTGCTGGAGGTCATGGGATGCTCCTTCTTGCTCTGGGGGAGGCGTTGGCGCCCACCATACAGGACTTATCAGTTTCACGCTATATTTAGGCTCGTATTGATTGGTGTTTGCTTATGAGATGTACCCGTGCGGACACCGACTTGCTAAGGTTGCGGCATGACTGATCGGCAGCGCGAAGACGAGCGCGTCACCGCCCTGGCCCTGAAGGCCGGCCGCGGCGACCGCGCCGCGTTGACCGAGTTCATCCGCGCCACCCAGAACGACGTGTGGCGCCTCCTGGCCCACCTGGCCAACGCCGACGTCGCCGACGATCTGACGCAGGAAACCTACCTGCGCGTCATGTCGGCCCTGCCCCGATTCGCCGGCCGCTCCTCGGCCCGTACGTGGCTGCTGTCGCTGGCCCGCCGCGCCTGGGTCGACTCCGTCCGCCACGACATGGCACGGCCCCGCAAATCCGCCGTCGAGTGGGAAGACGCCACCCAGGCATCGTCGACCGGCACCTCCTGGGCCGAGCTCGTCGACGCGCGGGTGCTCATGGAATCGCTGGACGAGGATCGTCGTGAAGCACTGATCCTCACCCAGGTGCTCGGCTACACCTACAAGGAAGCTGCGGACATCGCCGGCGTGCGCGTGGGCACCATCCGCTCCCGCGTGGCCCGCGCCCGCCAGGACCTCGTCGCCGCCGCCGAAGGCCCCGAAGAGGCGGACAAGGACACCGACGACGACGGCCCCGCTTCACGACGACTGACCGCCATCTGACGCAGAAGCCGCGCGGCACCCGGAACACCCGGGCACCGCGCGGCGAACTACATCGGCGTGCGCGAACCACGCCGACGCGCGTGAACTACACCAGCAGCTCCGCGATCTGAACCGTGTTCAGCGCCGCACCCTTGCGCAGGTTGTCGCCCGAGATGACCATCACCAGGCCACGGCCCTCCGGCACGGACTGATCCACGCGAATGCGGCCGACCAGCGACTCGTCGATGCCGGTCGCGGCCAGCGGGGTCGGCACGTCGACGACCTTCACGCCGGGCGCCCGGCCCAGCAGCTCGGTGGCGCGCTCGACGTCGATGGGACGCTCGAACTCGGCGTGGACGACCAGCGTGTGGCCCGAGAACACCGGCACGCGCACGCAGGTGCCCGCCACCGCCAGCTCCGGAATGTCCAGGATCTTGCGGGACTCGTTGCGAAGCTTCTGCTCCTCATCCGTCTCCAGCGAACCATCGTCGACGAAGCCACCGGCCACCGGCAGCGCATTGAACGCGATCGGCTCGACGTACGGGCCCAGATCCTCGGCCTTCAGGGCCGAACCATCCGTCGCCAGCTGCTCCATGACGGACTCGTTCGCACGAACCTGATTCGCCAGCGTCGACACGCCGGCCAGGCCAGAGCCCGACACCGCCTGGTACGACGACACCCGAAGACGCGCCAAACCGGCCTCGTCATGCAGCGGCTTCAGCACCGGCATCGCCGCCATCGTCGTGCAGTTCGGATTCGCGATGATCCCCTTCGGCGTGTTCTTCGCCTCGGCCGGATTCACCTCCGAGACCACCAGCGGCACCTCCGGGTCCTTGCGCCACGCCGAAGAGTTGTCCACGACCGTCGCACCCGCCGCCGCAAACCGCGGCGCCTGCGCCTTCGACAACGTGCCGCCCGCCGAAAACAGCGCGATGTCGATGCCCTTCAGGTCCTCATCCGACACGGCCGCGACATCCTCCACCACGATGTCCTCGCCGCGGAACTCGATGGTCGTGCCCGCCGAACGCGCCGACGCGAAAAAACGAACCTTATCCGCCGGGAAATCCCGCTCCGCGAGAATGCCGCGCATCACGCGGCCAACCTGGCCCGTGGCACCGACGATGGCGATGGTGGTCATGAAAAACCCTCCTGGGTCACCGGCCCCGCGACCTGCGGACACCGGAAAACGTCAAACGTGAAAACTCGTGAAAACGGGCGGCCGGACACGCACCCGCAAACCACGGCGCAACTGCGAAACTACGCCGCAACCGGACCGTCGTAAAGCACCGGCCACCCGGACCGGGACCAGCCGCAACCGGCCCCGACACCCGAACTAGCGGCCCGTGCCCGCGTACACGACGGCCTCTTCCTCGCCGCCGAGCTGGAACGCCTCGTGCAGCGCACGGACGGCGGCATCGAGGTCATTGTCGCGGATCAGCACCGAAATGCGGATCTCCGACGTCGAAATCAACTCGATGTTCACGCCGGCCTCCGCCAACGCCTCGCAGAACGTCGCGGTGACTCCGGGGTGCGACTTCATGCCGGCACCGACGAGCGACACCTTGCCCACGTGATCGTCGTAAAGCACGTCCTGCCAGTCACCCTCGGCCTGCAGCTTCTTCAACAACTCCAACGCACGCGGCCCATCCGCACGCGGGCACGTGAACGTGATGTCCGTGCGGTTGTCGTCGATCGACGACACGTTCTGCAACACCATGTCGATGTTGATCTCCGCATCCGCCACCGCACGGAACACCTGCGCCGCCTGGCCCGCGACATCCGGGATGCCCAGAACGGTGATCTTGGCCTCCGAGCGATCATGCGCGACGCCGGTGAGAACTGCTTCTTCCACGGGAATATCCTCCACTGATCCATTGACGAGGGTGCCGATTTCATTGCTGTAGGACGAACGCACGCGCAGCGGCACGTTGAACGCCCGCGCATACTCCACGCAGCGCAACTGCAGAATCTTCGCGCCCACTGCGGCCATCTCCAACATCTCCTCGAAGGAAATGGTGTCCAGGCGCTGCGCGTTCGGCACGATGCGCGGGTCCGCCGTGTACACGCCGTCGACGTCCGAGTAAATCTCGCAGACGTCGGCTTCCAGCGCCGCGGCCAGCGCCACGGCCGTCGTGTCCGACCCGCCGCGGCCCAGCGTGGTCACGTCCTTCGTTTCGCGGTTGACGCCCTGGAACCCGGCCACCAGGCAAATGTGGCCCTCGTCCAGCGCCTCGCGCACGCGGCCCGGCGTCACCTCGACGATGCGCGCGTTGCCGTGGCGCTCCGTCGTGATCACGCCCGCCTGCGAGCCCGTGAACGACCGCGCCGACGCACCGAGGCTCGCGATGGCCATCGCCACCAGCGAGTTCGAAATTCGCTCGCCGGCGGTCAGCAGCATGTCCATCTCGCGCGCCGGCGGCACCGGATTGACCTGATTCGCCAGATCCAGCAGCTCGTCCGTGGTGTCGCCCATCGCCGAGCAGACGACCACGACGTCGTTGCCCTGTTTTTTGGTCTCCACGATGCGCTCCGCCACGCGGCGAATGCGCTCCGCGTTTTCCAGCGATGAACCACCGTACTTCTGTACGACCAATGCCATGGTCGGCGTCCTCCAGACCTGTTCGACCGTCAGCCCGGGCACTCTCCGCCCGGGCCATTGCCGTCGTGCGTGCGCCGCACTCCGGTTTCCCGTAAACGATACAACAGTGGCCGTCGCCGCTGCTTCCCGAGATTCCGCCGCCGAACAGGCCTTTGCTTCCCCTGCGCCGGTTGGGCGCGGGCACGTGCTTTACGACGGCCGCCGCCTCGGTAATCTGTCCATGTGCATAACGAACTCCTCGCGGTCATCCTGGGCCTCGGCTCCGCGTTGACGATCGCGTGGGGGACCGTGATCAGGCACCAGTTGGCCGACGAACTGCCCGCGGATGCGGGGACGATGTCCGGCGTGTGGTCCGTCGTGACCCGCCCGACGTGGTGGGCCGGCGTGTTGCTCGCGTTGACGGGGTACGGCCTGCAGGTCGCGGCGCTGGCGTTCGGCACATTGTTGCTGGTCCAGCCGTTGCTGGTGATGTCGCTGATGTTCACGTTGCCGTTGTCGGCGAAGTTCGCGGGGCGCAGGATCTCGAAGGCGGAGACCGCGTGGGCGGTGTTGCTGACCATCGCCGTCACCGTGCTGGTGCTGTTGGGGCGGCCGTTGCCGGGTGATCCGCGGCCGCCGTTGTCGCGGTGGATTCCGGCGCTGATCGTCGGCGCCGTGGTGTTCGCCGTGATGTATCACGCCGCCGCCACCTGGCTGGGGTCGCAGAAGGCGCTGGTCCTGGGGTTGGCGACGGGTTGGTTGTACGGGTTCGTCGCCGTGCTGTCGAAGGCCGTCGTGGACATTTGGGTTCACGAGGATTTGGCGGCGTTCGTGGCGTCGTGGGAGACGTGGTCGCTGATCGGCTTGGCGTTGATCGGGGTGGCGGTGCAGCAGGCATCGTTCAATGCGGGGGCATTGCGGAATTCCCTGCCGGCCATGACGTGCGCGGAGCCCGTGGTGGCGTTCGTGTTGGGGTACGTGGTGCTCGGCGAGAAGTTCCAGGCGGTGGGCACGCAGTGGATCTGGATGGGGGCGGCGTTGATCGCGATGATCGCCTCGACCGTGGCACTGTCCCGCAAGAGCGTTTAGGGGCCCTGCGCCG
>NZ_KV787129.1:34909-66499 GCF_001807025.1 Corynebacterium sp. HMSC11E11
CACCCGTACCATCTGACCCGCCCGCACCACGCACCCCGACACCTCCATCCACATCGGCCACACCCGCAACACAGGCCACATGCGTGCACAACGGGCGGGACATCGCCCGAAACGACTCAGCAGCACTCGCGACGACCTGGGCTTTTGCCGAAGGTCGGTGAGTCGTTTTGGGCGACGCTGCCGAATCAACGCCGCATCAACACCGAATCCGCGCCGAAACAACCGCACCGGAACAACGCCCGGCCACCCGGCCATGGCCCCGATGCTGGGCCCGTACGCGCGGAGGGCCGGACGTCGTCAAGCAACTGGCCACACACCAGCAACATCCGCCACACCCGCACGGGCTTTAGGTCGGGAGCCTCACCGCACCCGTACCATCTGACCCGCCCGCACCACGCGCCCCGACACCTCCATCCACATCGGCCACATCCGCCACACAGGCCACATGCGTACACAACGGGCGGGACATCGCCCGAAACGACTCAGCAGCACTCACGGCGACCTGGGCTTTTACAGGGGCCCGATGAGTCGTTTTGGGCGACGCCGCCGAATCAGCGCCGCATCAACACCGAATCAGCGCCGAAACAACCGCACCGAAACGACCTCTGCGCCCACATCGCGCCCAGGCCCCACGCCTAAATCGCCCATTCGAAGGGGACGAGCAAGTACCAGCCGACCCAGGCCGAGCCGAGCAGCCAGCCCGCGAGGAACCAGGCGCGGTCAAAGGTGCGCAGTCGCGCGATCACCGGCGCAAACACCAGCAACACCAGCACCCCCGACAGGAACAGGCGGGGCCGCGAGTGCATGAGGCCATCGCTGACGAGGATCTGCCCCACGGCCAGGCAGGAGAACAGGAGCACCGGCCAGGCCTTGCCCCACCGGTCGAGGCCGATCCCGGCGCGACCGCCCACCCAGCCGAAGAACGCCCACGCCATGGTCGCGGCGACCGCCACGATGACCACCGCAGACAGTGCGTACCCGGTTTCCTGCGATTCGGTGAAGCTGAACCACAGCCAGCGCAGGGTGGCCTTGCCGCCGTCGACGGCGGAGTTCCACCCGTGGTGCTGGGCGCCGAAGTAGCCGCCCGCGTCCTCCAGGTGCGATGACGCCCACACGAGGTACGCCACCCAGCCGAGTGGGGCGACGGCAGCCGCGGCCCAGGCCCTCGGGTTGCGCCGGTCGTGGGCGAAGACGGCCAGCGCCAACACGATGAACAGGCCCAGCGCGGTGGTGCGGGCGAGTCCCGCCACCAGGATGAGGGCGCCGGCCGCCACCCACCGCCGGTCGATGATCGCCACGAGCCCCCACGCCGCCAACGCCAGGAACACCGCCTCGGTGTAGGGCATGAGCATGACGACGGCCATGGGCGCCGTGGTCGCGAGCACCGAAGCGATGACGCGCTCCCGCGAACCCATCCCCATCCGGCGGGCCAGTGCCGCCGCCCCGAAGGCGACGAACATCCCGGCGACCAGCGACAGGACCATGCCGGCGGCGTTGCCGGGCAGGAAGGTCACGAAGGACACCGCTCGGATGAGGTACGGCACCAGCGGGAAGAAGGCCAGCGAGCGCCAGTGCCCGGGTTCGCCGTCGACGTCGCCGATGCCGAAGTAGCCGTTCTCCGCGATGTCGGTCATCCAGCGGGCGTCCCAGGCGGTCAGCGCGTCCCAGGCGCCGTCGAGGGTGTCGGACCAGGTGGGTGCGGCTCCGCCGATCGCCCACCGGTTCGCGAACACCGTGGCCGCCAACCCGGCGAGGAGCAGCACCCGCGTGGCCGCGTATGCCGCGAGGATGCGGGACGCCTCCGATGCGCCGCGCCGACGGCGGGGGCCGCGGTCGCGGCGCCTGGCCGGGGACTCCGTCGACGCGCTTGCCGACGATCTCGCCGTCCGGGATTCGCCGCGGGTGGATGTCATGGGCCTCAGCTTCCCATACGCCGACGCTTCGACGAGCAAGGAACGGCTTCGTCCACTTCCACGACTCCACCTCGGTCCTCCGGCGCGACGTTGCATCGCGACGTTGTATTCCGTGAGGACTCCGCGAGGACAAGGACGCGATCAACCGCACACTGGCCGAATCGCGGAAAAGCCACTGCCGACCATGTCATTCGTGGTCGGCAGTGGCCGTTTCAGGGGCGGTCAGGCGCCGTCCGCGCCGTTGCGGTTGCGGCGGCTCATCACCTGCGCAACAGCGGTGGCCGCGATCAGGCCGGTGAGGGCGATCGCGAGGTAGACGCCCTTGCGGTCGCCGCTGGTCTGGAACACCGACGGCGGCTCGGGGGTGTTCGAGGCATCCAGGACGCTGGCGGTGTCGGTGCCGTCGATCACTCCGCGGATCCACGGGGCGGAACCGGCGACGGTGGTGATTGCCGCGCTTGGCGACGGCAGATCCGGGTCGCCGTTCGACGTGCCGGCCGTGGCGACGCCGGCGACCTTGCCGTTGACGAAGAACGGGGAGCCGGAGTCGCCGCCCTGGGTGCCTTCGCCGTCGAGCGAATGCACGTCGATGATGTCGCTGGCGATCATGGTGGTGACCGACGGGTCATCGCCCGGAACGCCGTTACCCGGCATCGCCCCCGGCTCACCCGGCATCATGCCCGGTGCGCCCGGCCCGCCGGGGGCGGGAATCACCAGGCCTTCATCGTCCGATCCGCCGGGGGCGGGGACGCTGCCGTCGGAAAGCGGGCCGCCGAAGGCGGGGATGCTCTCGGTGCCGTCGGGCGAAATCGACGGCTGCACGTCGCCGTCGGGCATCACCGGCGGCATGCTGCCGTCGACGATCGGACCGCCCGGCGCCGGGATGGATTCGACGCCGTCGACCTCGCCCGGATCACCCATCTCGCCGTCGCCGGGGGCCGGGGCCATTCCGCCGAGAACTTCCCTGACCTCCATGCGGGCCATCGGCAGCTTCCCCTTGCGGGCCAACGACGAGCTGCTGCTCCAGCCGTAAAGGGTGCCGATGTCGCCGGGCTGCGGCACCTCGTCCGCGAGCTCGACCGGCTCGACGGAGGTGACCTTGCGGTCCAGGTGCATCAGGCCGATGTCCGCGGTCGGCGCCATCGCCCACGAGTCGACGTCGAAGACCTCGTCTCCGATGCGGGCCTGCGACCCTTCGTTGTTCACCGACTCCAGGCAGTGCCGCGCGGTGAGCACCCACTGGTCGGCGATCAGGGATCCGGTGCAGTCTCCGAAACCGCCGGCGCGGCCGATTTTCAGCGAGACGGTCGCGTTGCTCTCCGGCGACGACGGCGCCTCCTGGGCGTGCTCCAATGCGTGGGCCGGGGTGGCGCCGAGGGCCAGGAATCCGACCGCGAATGCCGCTGCAGTTGCTTTTGCGTTTTTCACTTTCAAGCCTTCTTTCCGGCCGGAACCGCGAGGTCGATGATGCGGGCGACGAGTCGCTCCATGGGGCCCTTGCCCAGGAAGTGCTTCCACAGCGCGGCAATGACCAGGAAGAACACGACGAAGCCCAACGCGGACAGCGTCGAATGCAGCGCGATGTTCTGCTGCCACCAGTAGGCGGTGAGGACGTGGAGGATGTACACGGTCAGCGACATCGAGCCCATGGCGGCGACGGGGTACACGACCTTCGGCGCCTTCT
The DNA here is from genome assembly GCF_001807025.1 of Corynebacterium sp. HMSC11E11. Lineage (NCBI taxonomy): Bacteria > Bacillati > Actinomycetota > Actinomycetes > Mycobacteriales > Corynebacteriaceae > Corynebacterium > Corynebacterium sp. HMSC11E11. The sequence goes on from NZ_KV787129.1 coordinate 38,507, forward strand.
CGCCGACGATGAGGCACAGGTGGAAGATGACGGCGGATGCGGCGACGGAGAGCAGGATCTCCCCCAGGACGCCGGTGTGGCCGGTGAATCGCAGCCATCCGGGCACGTCCATCTGGAAGCGGAAGTACATGCCGATCGCGACGACGACGAGGCTGACGCCGGTGACGGCCCACGTCAGGGACGCCCGCCGCTTCGATCCGGTGACGAAGCTCTTCAGGTAGACGTCGTAAAGCAGCATGCCGCCGATGAAGTACGCGATCCACGCGAGCAGCGGGTAGATCTGCGGCAGGGTGTACGGGGCGTACCGGACGGTGGCCGCGGCGGTCGCGACGACGAACAGGGCCAGCTTCCACCAGACGTTCAGCGGCGGAACCCAGGAGACGATGATCATGGTCAGGCCCATGGCCACCAGCACGACCTGGATTTGGCCGCCGACCGGCAGCAGTGCCAAGCCGAGCAGCATGACGACGCTGCCTCGGACGATGAGCCGAAGGAGCGTGTCGAACGTGTAGTTGCGGCCGATCACCATGAGGGTCGTGCCCGCGATGACCGCGAACAGTGCCGAGGGCACGCCGTTGATGATGACTTTCGTGCTCCACAGCAGTGCGGCCATGTGCACGATTATCATTCCGATGATCGCGAGGCCCCGGGCGACGTCCAGGCCCACGATGCGCGAAGGTGAGGACACCTATATCCCGCCTTTCCGTGTGCGCACGCTCAATCGTGCGCTTCGTGTCGGCACCGCCCGCACGTCATCGTGGCGGGCGGCGCGAAGTCCGTTTTCGTGACAGCTAAGTTGAACATGTAAAGATAAGTCGACCCAAACGGATGCCTAAGAGCTTCCAAGGTTTTCGACAAAATTCCTCGCGGAGCATAACGCCACGCTGCTTTACGACGCCCGACGCCCGCGACCACCCTCCGACTCCGGCACACCCTCGACTCCCCCGGAACGTGAAAAACGAAAAGCCGACGGGGTAAGGTAGGTCACATGCAGCGCGCACTCCTCCTTCTGTGCCGCGACGGGGCTCGACACTAAACGCCAGGCCGGCCACCCCGTCGCGGGATTCGACGATGGGCCGGCCCGCACAGTGCAACAACCCCAACCAGCGATCCCACGAACCGGCCCGCACCAACCGGCCCGCCACCACGATCGCACCGAAAGGTAAAGTCCAACCTCATGTCCCCCACTGACGCCTTCATCTCCGCCCCCTCCCGCATCAACACTCCCGACGGCGAGATCCCCCAGGGGCAGCCGGCATGGAACAAGCAACGCAACTCCACCATGCCCTCCACCCGCTACCAGCCCTACGACGTCGAAGTACAGGACTTCCGCCTGCCCGACCGCACCTGGCCGGACAAGCGCATCACCAAGGCACCGGTGTGGTGCGCCGTCGACCTGCGCGACGGCAACCAGGCGCTGATCGATCCGATGAGCCCGGAACGCAAGCGCCGCATGTTCGAGCTGCTGGTCCAGATGGGCTACAAGGAAATCGAGGTCGGCTTCCCCTCGGCTTCCCAAACCGACTACAACTTCGTCCGCGAGATCATCGAAAACAACATGATCCCCGACGACGTGACCATCCAGGTCCTGGTCCAGGCCCGCGAACACCTGATCCGCCGCACCTTCGAAGCCTGCGCCGGCGCGAAGAACGTCATCGTCCACTTCTACAACTCCACCTCGATCCTCCAGCGCGACGTGGTGTTCCGTAAGGACAAGGACGCGATCAAGAAGATCGCCACCGACGCCGCGGAGCTGATCAAGACCATCGCGAAGGACTACCCCGACACCAACTGGCGCTGGGAGTACTCGCCGGAGTCCTACACCGGCACCGAGGTCGAGTACGCCAAGGAAGTCGTCGACGCCGTCGTCGACGTCATCGACCCCACCCCGGACAACCCGATCATCATCAACCTGCCGTCGACGGTGGAGATGATCACCCCCAACGTCTACGCCGACTCCATCGAATGGATGGACCGCAACCTCAACCGCCGCGACTCCATCATCCTGTCGCTGCACCCCCACAACGACCGCGGCACCGGCGTGGCCACCGCCGAACTCGGTTACATGGCCGGCGCCGACCGCATCGAAGGCTGCCTGTTCGGCAACGGCGAGCGCACCGGCAACGTCTGCCTGGTCACCCTGGGTCTGAACATGCTCACCCAGGGCGTCGACCCCCAGATCGACTTCTCCGACATCGACCTGATCCGCCGCACCGTCGAGTACTGCAACCAGCTGCGCGTTCCGGAGCGTCACCCCTACGGCGGCGACCTGGTCTTCACCGCCTTCTCCGGCTCCCACCAGGATGCCGTCAACAAGGGCCTCGACGCCATGGCCGACAAGGTGCGCCCGGGTGCCTCGGTCAAGGAACTCACCGACGACCAGCTGCGCGCCGTGACCTGGGAAGTACCCTACCTGCCCATCGACCCGAAGGACGTCGGCCGCTCCTACGAGGCCGTCATCCGCGTCAACTCCCAGTCCGGCAAGGGCGGGGTGGCCTACATCATGAAGACCGACCACGGCATGAACCTGCCGCGGGCAATGCAGGTCGAGTTCTCCTCCGTCGTCCAGGCCGTCACCGACGCCGAAGGCGGCGAGATCAACTCCAAGGCAATGTGGGACATCTTCGCCGGCGAATACCTCGACCGCGAAGCCCCGATCGAACAGATCGCCTTGACCGTCGACGCCGCCCAGAACGAAACCGACGAGACCAAGGTCCAGGCCCGCATCGTCTACAACGGCACCGAGCACGTCATCGCCGGCCACGGCAACGGCCCCCTGGCCGCCTACGCCAACGCCCTGGAACAGCTCGGCGTCAACGTCGAAGTCCAGGAGTACAACCAGCACGCCCGCACCGCCGGCGACGACGCCGAAGCCGCCGCCTACGTCCTCGCCGACGTCAACGGCACCAAGGTCTGGGGCTGCGGCATCGCCGGCTCCATCACCTACGCCTCCCTCAAGGCCGTCACCTCCGCCGCCAACCGCGCATTGGCCGAGGCGTAGATGGATCGTTCGCCGTCAGCGCAGCCGGGGCCGTCCCCGTCCGACGATGCGTCGTCGGCGGGGGAAGGCGCCGCTGCGGCGGAAGACGCCGATGCGGGGTCCCCGTACGTCGCCGCGGTGGTGAAGTCGACGGGCATCCACCCGAAGTCGTCGCGGATGGTGGCGCTGGGTTTGGCCACGTTTTCCGCCGACGGCGAGATCACGCGCACGTGGCACGGCGTGTTCACCATCGGCGAGGACCCCGGCCCGGTGCACCTGCACGGCCTGGAGCCGTCCGACCTCGACGGCGCCCCGCGGTTCGGCACGGTGCTGGGCACGGTGGGCGAACTCCTCGACAGCCGTGAGCTGATCACCCATGACCTGCCCCGCACCTGGGGTTTCATCGTCGAAGAGGCGAAGCGGGCGCGTCGCCACGCCAATCGGGCCAACCGGGGCCGCCGTGGCCGCGGCCGTGGTCGCGTGCGGGCGGGCCGCATCCCGGCACCGACGCGGGTGACGGACACGCTGGCCACGGCGCGTCTCCAGGGCGTCGATCTGCCCGACACCCGCCTGCGCGGCGTCGCCCGCACCTACGGCCTGGACGCCCCGTCGCCGGTGGCCAGCGTCGACAACATCGGCGTGCCCGAACGTGAACGCACCATGGCCGACGTCGAACTGCTCGTCGACCTTTGGCGCGCCCAGGGCGAACGGGCCGGAGACGGGCCGTCGTCAAGCACCTTCGCCACCTGGCCCACCGACGACCTGCGGGCGGACAACGTCGGCCTGCAACGATCCGGCATCCGCGTCGACGCGATGGAGGCCCCGCGCCCCAACCCCAACCCGGGCACGTACCGGCCCGGCGGCAAACTGAAGGTCGGCATGGAATTCGCCATCGCCCCCGAGCTGGCCACGCCCGCCGACGACATCATCGGCGCGGGCGTCCGGGCGGGCCTGGCGTACTCGGAGAAGGTCACGCGCGAGACGTCCGTGCTCGTGTGCAACCGGCCCGCCGACGTCACGCCCGAGGAGCTCACCGGCAAGGCGATGCACGCCCACCGCAAGGACATTCCGCTGGTCAGCGACGAGGCATTCCTGCGGCTGCTGGAGAACATGTAGCGCCAGCATGTAGCGCACCGGCGTTCCCCTGCTTTGCGACGGTGCGCGGGAAGGCGGGACGTCGTCACGCGCAACCCGGCGCGCACCACGGCCCGCCGACCGCGAGGGCCTAGAATGCCCCCATGACCAAGAGCAGCAATTCCCGCCGCAGGAGCCTCCGGTCGCGCATCGCGACGACGGCGGCCGCAGCGGCGACGTGGGCGTCGCGACGCACCGGGCGCGGCTCCGGCGGCATGATCGGCGGGCTCATCGCCCAGAAGATCGACCCCGGCATCCTGGGGCAACTCGGCGGCGGCCGGCCGGCGGCGATCATCACCGGCACCAACGGCAAGTCCACCACCACCCGCATGCTCGCCGCCGCGATGCGCGCCGCTGGCGACTCCGTGGCCACCAACGAAGGCGGCGACAACATGGACGCCGGCGTCATCTCCGCGCTGATGGCCTCCCCGAACGCGGACACGCTGGTCCTGGAGGTCGACGAACTGCACGTCGCGCACATCGCCGCGGACCTCGAGCCGCGGGTGCTGGTGATGCTGAACCTGTCGCGCGACCAGCTGGACCGGGTGGGCGAGATCAACAAGATCGAACGGTCGCTGCGTGATGCGGTCAACGCGAATCCGCAGGCGACGGTCATCGCGAACTGCGACGATCCGCTCATCGCGTCGGCGGTGTGGGACGCGAAGAACGTCGTGTGGGTCTCCGCCGGCTGCGGCTGGACCAACGACGCGACGAGCTGCCCCCGCACCGGCGGGCCGATCATCCGCGACGGCGACGACTGGTACGCGGTGAAGGACCTCCCGGGAGGCGGCGCTTTCCGACGACCCGCCCCCGCCTGGGCGATCACGGCGGAAGGGATCACCACGCCATACGGCACGACCATCCCCCTCGACCTGGCGCTGCCGGGCGACGCCAACCGCGGCAACGCCACGCTGGCCACCGCCGCCGCCGTCGAGCTGGGCGCGGAGGCCGTCGTCGCCGCGTCGGCCGCCGAGACGGTCGACAACGTCGCCGGCCGCTACTCCACCATGACCGTCGGCGACCACGAGGTGCGCATGCTGCTGGCGAAGAACCCCGCCGGGTGGCAGGAGGCGCTGTCGATGGTCGACCGTTCCGCCGACGGGGTGGTCATCGCCGTCAACGGCCACGTCGCCGACGGCGAGGACCTGTCGTGGCTGTGGGACGTCGTGTTCGAGAACTTCGGCGGGCAGACCGTCGTGGCGTCGGGCGAACGCGGCACCGATCTGGCGGTCCGCCTGCTGTACGCGGGCATCGAGCACCGTCTGCTGCATGATCCGCTGGAGGCCATCGCCGCGTGCCCGCCCGGCCGCGTCGAGGTGCTGGCGAACTACACCGCATTCCGCGACCTGAAGAAGGCCATCGAGCGGGGCGCAGTCGCCACCGCCGCCGAGGCCGAGGACGAGCGAGGCTCCCATGACTGATCTGAACATCGGCCTGATCCTGCCCGACGTGCTGGGCACGTACGGCGACGACGGCAACGCCCTGGTGCTGCGGGAACGCGCCCGCCGCCGTGGTTTCGACGCCGCCATCACCCCGATCAAGCTGGGCGAGGCGGTGCCGGAGCGCCTGGACGTGTACACCATCGGCGGCGGCGAGGACGCGGCCCAGACCATCGCCGCGGAGCACCTGGCCAAGGACGGCGGTCTGGCGCGCGCCGCCGCCGCGGGACGACCGATTCTGGCGATCTGCGCCGGTTTCCAGATCCTCGGCGAGTCCTTCCGCGCCGGGGGCCGGGAGGTTGCGGGGCTGGGCCTTCTCGACTGCGTCACCACGTCGATGGAGACCCGGGCGATCGGCGAGATCCGCACCGCATCGCTTTCCGACGAGCTCACCGCAACGCTCACGGGCTTCGAAAACCACATGGGCCGCACGCGGCTCGGCGCGGACGCACGCCCCCTGGGCCGAGTCATCCGCGGCGTGGGCAACGAGGGCCCCGAGCGTCAACCCGAGCCTGGCCGTGCGCCGGGCCCGGTGCGGGCGGCCGACGGCGGGAAGGTGGGCGTCGTCAAGCACGAAGCCACCGAAACCCCGACCGGCGGCGACGAAGGCGCGGTGCAGGGCAGCATCGTGGCCACGTACCTGCACGGGCCGGTGCTGGCGCGCAACCCGCAGCTGGCGGACCTGCTGCTGGCGCGGGCGATGGGCGTCGACGCCGCGACGCTGGAGCCTCTGGACCTGCCGGTCATCGACCGGCTGCGCGCCGAGCGGATCGCGTCGAAGCCGCGGCCGAAGAGCGAGCGGTAGCGGGGACGAGTCTTTTCCGTGCACGGTCCGTCGCACGGCATCGACAGCCGCAGCGACCCGCCCGGCGGCGCGGGCCTGACGGCGACGGCGACCGTCGTGCGGCGCGCGTGACGCCGGCCATGCCTCCGCCGCCACGCCACTTGTCATGACCGGTCATACAATGGGCGCATGACCTCCCCTTCCGCCCCAGCCCCGGCACCGGGTCCGGCGGATGCCCGTACCGACGCTCCCACCCCGGCCGCCTCCAAGGTGGCCTCCTCGGCACAACGCACTCTCGCTCTGCTGTCGCGCCACAGCATCGAACCCGGCCCGATCCCCAAACACGCGCAGCTCAAGGAGATCCTCACCGAGGTCTGCCACGACGACCTGCGGCCGGGCGACTCCCTGCCCGGTGAGCGCGTGCTCGAGGAGGTCTTCGGCGTCAGCCGCATCACCGTCCGCCGTGCGATCGGGGACATGGTCGCCGACGGCACGGTGGAGAGTTTCCGCGGCAAGGGCACCTTCGTGGCCAAGCGTCCGTTGCGCTCCGACCTGAGTTTGGGCAGCTTCACCGCCGAGATGACGCAGCAGGGTGCGGAACCGTCGGCGATGATCCTCGTTTCCGAACGGACCGAGCCGCCGGAGTCGGTGGCGGAGTTCCTCGGCGATGGCCCGCATCTGCACCTGGTCCGCGTGCGGCTTGGCGACGGCCTGCCGTATTCCGTCGACGACGCCTGGTACAACGCCCGCCTCGTCCCGGGTCTTTTGGAGCGGCCGGTGCACACGTCGGTGTATTCGATCCTGGCGTCGAAGTTCGACGTCCCGATCGACGAAGCCGAGCAGGTGTGCACGGCGGCCGCGGCGACGGCGGACGTCGGCCGCGCTCTGGGCATCGACGTCGGCCAGCCGGTTCTGCGCATTCGCCGGCTTTCGTCGAGCCGCGGCCGCCCCGTGGAGGTGTGCACGTCGACGTATCGGCCGGACCGTTACACCCTGCGCATGCGCCTTCGCGACGGGCGGGAGTAGCACCATGACCGAGCCGAGCGACGGCCCCGCCGCCGGGCGATGCGACGACCACGTCATCGGTCGCGCGGTCACCCCGGAGGGAGTGCTGCCGAACGCCTACGTGGCGTGGGCCGACGGCGTGATCACCCAGGTGCGTCCCACCCGGCCCGGCGACCCCGAGGCGGACGGGGATCCGCTGATCCTGCCGGGACTGGTCGACGTGCACAACCACGGGGCGGCGGGGCATGGGTTCCCCACCTCGGATGCGGAGGGGTGCGCCGTCGCCGCCGCCCATCACCGCCGGTGGGGCACGACGACGTTGTTCGCGTCGACGGTCTCCGCCCCGCCGGATGCCCTCGCCCGCCAGGTGGCGGTACTCGCCGAGGTCGCCGACGACGGCCACGTCGACGGCATTCACCTGGAGGGCCCGTTCCTCAACGCCTGCCGCTGCGGCGCCCAGGATCCCCGCGCCATCGTGCCGGGCGACCCCGACGCCCTGGAGATGCTCCTCGACGCCGGACGGGGCCACGTCCACGCCATCACGCTGGCACCGGAAACCGACCGCATCGACGACCTCCTGCACGTCTGCGCCGACCACGGCCTCGTGGTCTCCTTCGGCCACACCGACGCCGACTACGACGCCACCGCCCGAGTCATCGACGCCGCCACCGACCTGGGCCTCACCGTCACCGCGACCCACCTGTTCAACGCCATGCCGCCCGTCCACCACCGCGACCCGGGCGCCGCCGGTGCGCTGCTGGCGGCCGCGGCCCGAGGCGAGGCCGTCGTCGAACTCATCGCCGACGGCGTCCACCTCTCCGACGCCATGGTCGACCTGGTCCGCGCGACCACCGGCCCGAGCGGAATCACGCTGGTCTCCGACGCCATGGCCGCCACCGGCATGCCCGACGGAGACTACGTCCTGGGCGCCCTCCCGGTCACCGTCACAGGGGGCGTCGCCCGCCTCACCACGACCACCGCCGAGGACCACGGCGATTCCACCTCCTCCCCCGGGGCCATCGCCGGCGGAACGACCACCATCCACGACCAAGTCCTGCGCATGCTCCACCGCAGCATCGACCCCGCCGACGTCGCGCAGATGGCGTCGTCCACCGGGGCGAAGGCAGCCGGATTCGCTGATCGGGGGACCATTTGCGTCGGAAAGCGGGCCGATTTGCTACTTTGCGACGATGCCCCCGAACGCAACCCGGCCCCACGCGACGGACGGGCCCCGACCCCGCCGACCGTGATCACGGCGGGAAAGCGAAAGGAACGCTGACGTGGAGATCATCATCCTGGACACCCCCGAGGAAGTCGGGCTGCTCGCCGCCGACGTCATGGCGCGCTACGTCGAGCAGGGCGCCACGCTCGGCCTCGCCACCGGATCCACCCCCGTCGGCGCATACCGCGAACTGGTGCGACGCCACCGTGAAGAGGGACTGTCCTTCGCGAAGTGCCGCGCGTTCCTCCTCGACGAATACATCGGCCTGGGCCCCGACCACCCGCAGAGCTACCACGCCACCATCCGCCGCGAACTGACCGCGCACGTCGACATCGAAGACGCCCTCGTGCAGTCCCCCAACGGCCTCGATCCCCGGCATGCCAGCGACTACGACCGGGCGATCACCGCGGCCGGCGGCATCGACATCCAGTTGCTCGGCGTCGGCACCGACGGCCACATCGGGTTCAACGAGCCCGGCAGCTCCCTGTCGTCGGGGACCCGCGTGAAAACCCTCCACCCCCGCACCATCGAGGACAACGCCCGTTTCTTCGATTCCATCGACGACGTCCCCCACCACGTGGTGACGCAGGGACTCGCCACCATCGGGCGGGCGCGTCACCTGTTGCTGCTGGCCACCGGCATCGTCAAGGCCGACGCCGTCGAGGCCCTGTGCGAGGGACCGGTGTCCGCCCTGTGCCCCGCGTCGGTCCTCCAGTACCACCCGCACGCCACGGTCATCGTCGACCAGCAGGCCGCATCGCAGCTGGAAAACGCCGAGTACTACCGGTACGCCTACCAGTGCAAGCCGGAGTGGCAGGAGATCTGACGGCGGAGGTCAGACGGCCAAGCGTCCGGCCGGGGTCCCACTGCCAGGCGCCCGGCCTGGGGTCACACGGCCAGGCGTCCGGTCAGGGCGCGCGACAGCGTCAACTCGTCGACGTATTCCAGGTCGCCGCCGAGCGGCATGCCCGACGCCAACCGCGTCACCGCCAATCCCGGGAAGTCCCGGAGCAGCCGCGCCAGGTACGTCGACGTCGCCTCCCCTTCGGTGTTGGGGTCGGTGGCGATGATCACCTCGGTGATTTCCGGGGCGGGCACGTTGCCGTCGGCGTCGATCTCCCCGTTGGGCGAATCGTCCCCGGGGCCGAAGCCGGGCGGGGCGGGGACGTCGGCGAGCACCCCGCCGATGCGCTGCAGGAGGGTGCGGATGTTGAGTTCGTTCGGCCCGACGCCGCCCAGCGGGTCGAGTGCGCCGCCGAGCACGTGGTAGCGGCCTTCGTATTCGCCGGTGCGCTCGATGGCCTGGATGTCGCGGGCTTCTTCGACGACGCAGATCAGCCCGCGGTCGCGGCGGGTGTCGGCGCAGTAGCGGCACACCTCGTCGGCGGAGATGTTCCCGCAGATGCGGCAGAAGTGCACGCCGTCTCGCACCCGCGCCAGCGCCGATTGGAGGCGGTCGACGTCCTCCGGTTCCACCTTCAGCAGGTGGAAGGCGATGCGCTGCGCGCTTTTCGGCCCGATGCCTGGCAGGCGCGCGAACTCATCGATGAGATCTTGAAGCGGTCCTTCGAACAATTCGGTGGCCGGTCCTAGAAGCCGAAGTCGCCGCCGAGGCCGCCGAAGCCCTCCTGCAGCGGGCCCATCTTCTCCTGGGCGAGGTCCTGGACCTTCTTGGTGGCGTCGCCGAACGCGCCGAGGATGAGGTCCTGCAGCCCGTCGACGTCTTCGGGGTCGACGACCTTCGGGTCGATCTGAACGTCGGTGACCTCACCGGAGCCGAGCATGGTGACCTTGACCAGGCCATTGCCGGCCTCGCCGACGACGGAGGAGGCGACGATCTCGGCCTGGGCGGCTTCGAGCTGGGCCTGCATCTGCTGGGCCTGGGCGAGGATGGCGTTCATGTCGGGCTGGCTCATGGGGGTGTCCTTTGCGGTTCGGTGGTGGGTTGCCGGGGCGGCGGGGGCCGGGGTGCGGCCTGGCCGCGCCGCCCGGTCGGGCGTTGTTCGCCCATGTCGCCGCCGATTGTAGCGGCGCCTCCGGATGCCCCGGGTACTTACATGGGCTTGGCGCCGAGTTCCTTGGCCAGCAGTTCCATTACGACGGTTTTCTGGTCGCGATGGTCCAGCTCTCCCGGGGTGCGGGCGGCGTCGATGAGTTCGCGTTCCTCGTCGTCGAGGCCGTCCCGGTCGACGCCGGGCGCCGGCGGGGTCGCTCCGCCCGTTCCCGACGGGCCCGTGGGCGTCGATGGCGTCGGTCCGCCGACGTCGTGACGACCGCGGCGGCCACCGTAGTCGGGGTAGCCGCCGAAGTCCGGTTCGGGCGGCGGAGGCACGTCATCGTATGGCTCCGGCGGCGGAGGCACGTCATCGTACGGTTCGGGCGGCGGGGGAACGTCGTCGTAGCGGCGTTTGACCACGCCCTGCGTTCCCGGTGCCGGCGGCGGCGGAACGTACTTCTTCGGCTCACCCGCACCCTGGTCCCGGGCCGCTGCGGTCTGCTGCACCGCCTGGCGGGCCGCTGCGAGCGCGTCGGACACGCCGGGGTGGCCGCCCTGCGCCGCCTGGCCCGTCCCGTCGCCCGGTCCACCCCGGTTTCCGGATCGACCGTTCGAGTCTTCGGCGTTTCGCTGCGCGGCTTCTTGGGCGCGGCGGCGTTCCTCGAGGATCCGTCGATACGCGGGCACCGGGCCCGACTGTTCAGCAGGTGCCGAGCTCGACGGTTCAGCGGGCGCCGGGGTCGGCTGTTCAGTGGGTGCCTGGCTGGGTTGCTCGACGGTCGCCGGGTTCGGTTGTTCGGAGGGTTTCGCGTCCTCCGAACCCTCGGCGGCCGGAGCCTGGTGTTGACGCGGGCGCGCGCCCGATCGGTCCGCGCCACCTCGCGGCGCCGTGCCGACGACGCACCGCACCTCGACCTCGATGCCCTCCACCCGCTGGACGGCGGCACCGAGCGCGGCGGCATTGGCGGCATCGTTGAGTCGGTTGGCCAGCGCGCCGGTGTGGTGGCCGATGGTCAGCACGCCATCGTCGAGTGCGATGGGCACGGCCTGCGAGGCCATGACCCGCACGGGAATGTTGTTCTCGCCGGCGTACTCGACGACCTGCGGCCACGCCTGGCGCAGCGACGCCAGGTGATCGCGTGACGACGCCTCCGCCTCCTCGGGCTGCGGGGGCACGGCACCCTCGTCGCCTTCGGCGGCACGGGTCGCGGCCTCGCGTTCCTTGGCCAGACGTTCGCGCTCCGCACGCTCATGCTCACGGGCCTGCTCCTGCATGCGGCGGGAAATCTCGCGCATCTCGAGCGCCTTGCGAGCCTGCTCCTCCTGATCCGGAACATCATGCGCACCGGGCTGCTGGGGCGCAGCGTGCTGAGCCTGCGGCTGCTGCACCGGGGGCTCGGGCTGCTGAGGCTGCGGGGCGGGACCCGACTGCTCGGGCTCCGGCTGCTGAACCGGCGGCTGCTGCGCCTGCTGGGCCGCCTGCGGATTCTGCGCCTGACGCGCCAACCGCGCACGCTGCAACGGCGACAGGTTGGGATCATCGGCGGGACCGCCCACGCCACCGGCCGGCGCCGACTGCTGAGGCTGCTGGGGTTGCGGAACCTGCTGCCGCTGCTGAGCCTGCTGCCGCCCGTACTGCGGCTGCGACTGCTGAGGCGCCTGACCGGCATGGCCCTGCGCGACGCCCGCACCACCGGCTGCACCCGCCGCGGCACCACCGACGCCACCGCGCTCCAACGCCTCGATGCGCTGGATCAACGACTCCACCGTCTGCTCCGAGGCCGGCAACAGCATCCGCGCGCACAACACCTCGAGCAACAACCGCGGCGACGTCGCACCGGACATGTCCGGCAAACCCCGCTGCAGCACATCGGCGAACCTGGTCAACGTGCCCGTCGGCACCGACGTCGCCTGCTCCCGCATCGCCTCCACGCGATCCTCGGGAGCATCGACCAGCCCCTCCTCCATCGCATTCGGCACCGCCGCGATGACCAGCAAATCACGCACCCGGCCCAGAAGATCCTCCGCGAACCGCTTCGGATCCTGCCCGGACCTGATCACGCGGTCCACGCACCCGAACAACGCGGCCCGATCGGCCGAAGAGAGAGCCGACAACGCGTCGTCAAGCAACGACTGATCCGTCACGCCCAGCAGACCCGCCGCCAAGTCGTACGTCACGCCGTCCGGGCCCGCGCCCGCCAACAGCTGATCCATCACCGACAGCGAATCACGCGGTGAACCGCCACCGGCACGCACGACCAGCGGATACACGTCATCGGCAACCGGAACCCGCTCCTCGCCGACGATGCGCTCCAACAGCCCCCGCATCAGATTCGGCGGCAACAACCGGAACGGGTAATGATGCGTGCGCGACCGAATCGTCGTCAGCACGCTCTCCGGTTCCGTCGTCGCGAAAATGAAGATCAGATGCTCCGGCGGTTCCTCCACGATCTTCAGCAGCGCATTGAAACCCTGCTGCGTGACCATGTGCGCCTCATCGATGATGAAGATGCGGTACCGCGACTCCGCCGGCGCGTACATCGCCTTCGCGCGCAGATCGCGCATGTCCTCGACCTTGTTGTGCGACGCCGCATCCAGCTCCACCACGTCCAGATTGCCCGGGCCACCCGGCCCCAGCGCCACGCACGAAGCGCACTTCCCGCACGGCGTCGCCGTCGGCCCCTCCGCGCAATTGAGGCTGCGCGCCAAAATCCGCGCCGACGACGTCTTGCCGCAACCACGCGGCCCCGAGAACAGGTACGCATGGTTGATCCGGTCCGGGGTCCCGTCCGCGCCACGCGATTCCAGGGCCGCGGACAGGGGGTCGGTCACATGCCGCTGCCCCACGACCTCGGCAAACGTCGCCGGACGATACTTCCTGTACAGAGCCACGGGCCCAGCCTACCGGCCACCCCGGATCACGCACCGCCCGCATTCGAACGGTCCCGGCCGCCGAACCGCCGCCGACTCCCCACCCGGACCATCCACCGCCCATGGTCGCGCACCATCCGCACCCGCGCCGACCCCGCCGCGAGATCCCGCAACACCAGCAGTTCATCGACCACCGCCGACGGCACCGCCATCCGCCCGCACACATGCGCCGAAAACTCCGCGGCCTCCGCACGCGTCGATTCGCCGGCTGCTCCCCCACCGGATTCGACCCAGTCCAGGTACTCCGCGGTCACGCCCCGCCACGCCGACAGGAACTCCGCCAACAACGGCGCCCGGTGCGCGATCGAGCCGGACCTCTTGATCCGCAGCTGCGTCCGCGACCACGCCACCTGCGCCGCGTCCAGCGCCGGCCCCGCATCCCCGGCGAGCGCTTCGTCCGCGGCGTCCTGGCTTGACGACGCCAACGCCCTCGCCACCGCCGCCTGCCTCGCCGCCAGCCGGGCGTGGTCCGCCGCACTCACCCGCCGGCCCCTCGGTCCGGCCGGTGGGCGTCGTCAAGCGCGGCAGCCACCGCCCCCAGCTCGGCCAGCATCTCCTCTGACGTCGGGTACGCCCCATCCCGCTCGATCATCGTCGGCGGCGCGGGACGACCCGCCGCCCGACACCGATCCGCCAACGCCGACAACAACTCCAGAACCTGCGGCGGCACCGGATCGACATGCGAATCGACGTACCGCCCGGCGCGCATGTGACCACCCGCCACGTGCACGTAGGCGATCGGCTCGACCGGGAAGCGCGCCAACTCCGCCACCGGATCGAGACCACGGTTGACCGCATTGGCGTACACGTTGGCCACGTCCAGGACCAGCCCCGCCCCCGTCGCCGCGCACACCTCCGCCGCGAAATCACCCTCCGCCATCGTCGACTCCGGCCAATCCACCATCGCCGACACATGCTCCAACGCCACCGGCACCGGAATCCGATCCACCACGGCACGGTAATTGCGCGCGATGACGCCGACCTGCTCCATCGTCTGCGGCGGCGCCACCAAATGCCCCACGTCGACGCCGCCCGCCCTGGTGAACGCGATGTGCTCGCTGGCCAACGGCGACCCCAACGCCTCCGCCGCCCGCGCCAGCACCGACGGGTCGCCCACGTCGTCCGGATCCGCCGACGCCAACGACAACCGCAACCCATGCGGAACCACCGCCGTGCCCCGCTCGATGAGCCCGGCCAACGGCGGCGGGACGGTGACCGGCGCTGCGGCGGAAGCGGCATCGCCGTCGGCCGGGAAGAGCGAATCGGCGACGACCTCCGTCCACGCCGGCGCCGCCGCCGACACCGCCACCGCCGTGCCCGGACGCCACGCGATGGTCGGGCCGGTCAGGGCAGCCGGTCCGGTGAGGGCTGCCGGTCCGGTCATGAACCGCAGCCCCCGCACCCTCCGCCGCCGCAGCCCCCGTCACCGCCGCTGCCGCAGCCGGACGTCGATGAGCCGTCCCCGCCGCCGATCGTGCCCGTCCACATGAATTTGTCGTACGCGTCCAGCAACAGCGGGGACACGACGCCCGCAGCCGCCAATCCTCCGACCGCCACGAGCATGAGGCCCTGACGGCGATCCGGGAGCATTACCACCGTGTCTCCCAGACGCGACACCTCCGCCTCCAACGCTCCGCGGACCTGAATGCCCCGTTCCGTGAGCTGGTCGCCGATGTCCAGGGGAAAGCGGCGGAAGTTCGCGATGCCGATGACGAGGAGCAGACCCAAGAAAAGAATGACCACCATCCCCTCGACCGGGCGGCCGTTGCCCGCCGCGATCATCGTCCTGATGACGCTGATCAGGAAGTACATCCCGAACGCGGCGAGGGCCATGGCGGAATGGGGGTGAATCCGGTGCGGGGACACCAAACCCGCGTCGGCGAGTTCCCTGCGGATCGTCTCGACCTCGCCGATCACGAAACTCCGGGATCTCTTGTTGATCATCCCGTGCGGCCTCGCTCCCTCGAGCATCGTCGTCGCCGCCGGGCTGAGCCCCTGCGCCGGGCCCGCAACCCCCGGCGCCCACGAACCGGTTCCCGCGGTGACCTCGGGGGACAACCTGATCTTGTCGTTCGTGTGTTCCTGAGTCGTCAGCGCCCCGGCCATCTCCAACTCGGCGAATGCGAGGTCGGTCACGCGGCGGCGTCCACCGCACAGGTACGCCGCATGCTGCGGGGGCATCGACGCCGCGGTGTGCACCGCCCAACCCTGCGGCCGCTCGGTTGCCTCGCGGATGCCCTTGTGGGCACGCACCTTCCCGGCAATGTCCGCGATGAGCCACAGCACGAAGCCGACGCCGAGCCCGACCCCCATGAGCACCAGCCACGTCGGACCATCGACGCCCCACAGGGGGCGTGAATGAAAGAGGAAATCCCCGATGTCGGTCATCGCATCCGCCTTTCGTTCATGACGGAAAGCGTAAGGCCCCTTCCCCTACTGCGCCACCGACCCACGCCGCAGATCGCGAAGGTCCGCGTCCGCTTCGGCGAGCAACCGCATCAACGAATCGACGCCGTGTGCGTCGGCATGCGCGTACTCGTCGTCGGTGATCGGGACCAACTGCGTCACCGTGGTCAGGCGCGCCCCACCGGTGACGGCGTCGGCGACACCGCCCGCCTCCTGGTGAAGCGAGATCTTGCCGGGCTCCTCCGTGATGGTCGGCACGCCATCCGGCCACACGTACGGCACGACGCACAACAAGTGCGGCGTGGTGGCGCCCGACGCCGCGAAACCCGACTGCCCGGCGGGATCCCCCGCCGAATCGCCCGCAGACCCCTCCCCGGGCACCCCGGGCCCGGAATCCAGGCCGATGCGCACGGCATCCGGGATCACCGACCCCGGCGTCGGCCCCGCGGCCTCGGGATCATCGGCGACCACCGCAGCGGCACCGGCGACGATGCGGGCCATGGCCGAGTCATCGCCGGAATCGGCGCCGCCCACGGAATCCGGGTAGGCGACCAGGAACATCTCGACGCGGACGTCATCGTCGCCCGGCGTGCGCAGCCCCACGTCGACGCGCCCGAAATCCACCGTGAACGCGGCGACCTCACGACGCGGCGCCTCGGCACCGGCGCCAGCAGCCTCGGCCCCTGCACCCCCGGCGGGCTCACCGGCACCGCCTTCGACGACCTCACCGCCGCCGACCACCCCGACTGCATCGACGCCGTCGACGACCTCGGGCACCTCATCGGCGTCGGCGGGCTCGTCGTAAAGCGAAAACTCCGCGACCGTCACCGGAATGCCCGGCCGCGACTTGACGCGACGCCGACCCGGCAACGTCGCCCCGCGCTCGGCGATGCGCACCGCCCCCGGAAAAAGGCGGCGCGCCCAATAAGCAGTCTCCCGAAGATCCACGAAACTCCCGCTAGCGAGCCGCGAACCGCTCGGCCGCCGCCAGCAGCACGCACGTGGCCACGCCATCCATCGCCGCCTCGAGCTCCTCGATCGGCGGCAGCGACGGCGCCAGGCGAATGTTGCGGTCGTTGGGGTCGTCCTTCAGCGGGAACGACGAACCCGGGCCGGTCAACGCAATGCCGGCCTCCTTGGCCAGCTCGATCACGCGGCGGGCCGTGCCGTCGACGACGTCGAGCGAAATGAAGTACCCACCCTTCGGCGTCGTCCACTCGGCCACGCCGTACTCGCCCAGCCGCTCGTTCAACAGCTCCAGCACGCGGTCGAACTTCGGAGCCAGCGACTCCCGGTGGCGCATCATCTGCGCGCGCACCCCGTCGGCGTCGCCGAAGAACTTCAGGTGCGCCAGCTGGTTGACCTTGTTCGGGCCGATGCCGCGAATCGACGCATGCCGCACGTAGTCGACGATGTTCGCCTCCGACGACGCGAAGAACGCCACGCCCGCGCCGGCGAACGTGATCTTCGACGTCGACGCGAACTCCCACACGCGATTGCCGTTGCCGGCCTCCTCGGCCCACGTGATCACCGGGTGGTTGGCCGGGAACTCGTCGGTGAGGGTGTGCACCATGTAGGCGTTGTCCCAGATCAGGCGGAAGTCCGGGGCGGCCGTCGGCATCTCCACGAGACGTCGGCAGACCTCCTCCGAGTAGGTGACGCCCGTCGGGTTGGAGAACACCGGCACATTCCACATGCCCTTGATCTGCGGGTCCGCGGCGACGAGACGCTCGACCATGTCCATGTCCGGGCCGTCGTCGTTGAGCGGCACCGGGATCATCTCGAAGCCGAAATGCTCGGTGATGGAGAAGTGGCGGTCGTAGCCGGGCACCGGGCACAGCCACTTCAGCACCGGCTCCTCGTTCCACGGGCGCTCGGAGTCGGCGGTGCCGAACTGCATGGCCCAGCTGATCAGGTCGAACTGGATGTTCAGGCTCGACGCGTCGCCGGCGATGACGTTGGCCACCGGCAGGTCCAGCAGGCCCGCCCACAGCTCGCGGATGCCCGCGATGCCCTTGAGGTTGCCGTAATTGCGGACGTCTTCGCCGTCGTCCGTGACGTAGTCCGGTGCCGGCAGTCCCAGCAGCGGGTTGGCGAAGTCGAGCTGCTCCGCCGACGGCTTGCCTCGGGTGAGGTCGAGCTTCAGGCTCTTGGCCTTGAGGTCGGCGTATTCCTTCGCGAGATCATCCTTGAGCTGCGCCAGCTCGTGGGAATCGTACGAATCCAGCTTCATGGCAGGCATCCTTCATCCATCGACGGCGCCGGTCGGGCCGCCCGGGATGACGGCCACCGTGGACCGGTGCAGTTGTCAACGGAAAGAATAGAGCACAACGGCGTGACGCTGCATCGTGGCCGTCGCGGGTGCCCTGCCGTCGTTGTGCTTGACGACGCCTCCCCCAGGCGCAGCGGCCGAAACCCCAAGACATGGGCCCCGAGACATGCCCCAAGACATGAGGGGACCCCACGCACCCGCCAGAGCCCGCTGACCCTTGCTGCATTCCTGCCCTGGGGGAGTTCACGAGATGGACGCCGCATGGGGTCCGGCCCACACCATAACCCAGCCGGTGCCGACGGCGCCAACCCCGCGCCATCGAAGGCTTTGGCCCCCGAAAGCGACACCGGATTGACAGCCGTCGTTATAGAACCGAGACTTATTGCCCATGAGCCTCAGCCTTCGCGCGCGCCTGTCCGGGCTGCGCCGCTCCACCATCGCCCTCGCCACCGCCGCCGCCTGCGCCACCGGCCTCGTCGCCGCCGGCGCCACGGTCGCGGCGCCCACCGCCGACGCCAACCCGGCGGGCACGGAGCTCGTCGTCTTCGGCGACTCCTTCGCGGCCAATCCGACGCTGCCCGCCGGCCACATCATCGCCGGTACGGCCCCGAACAGCGGCTCCCGCGCCCCCGTCCACGGCCCGGGCGGTTGCCCCCAGGACCCCGAGAACTGGCCGCGCGTCGCCGCCGGCATCCTCAACGTGCCACTGGCCGACTACTCCTGCAACGGCACCGGTCGCGTCCCCTACATGGACCTGACCAACTCGGTGAACGCGGCCATCGCCAACGGCGATCTCGGCCCGGGCACCCGCAAGGTCGCCGTCATGTACGGCGGCCTCGACGTGCTGCAGTGGGTCGACACCGGCACGCACGTCGCGGGTGTCGCGGGGTCCCTGCCCAGCGGCTACCACGCCACCATCGCCGAAATGAAGCGCCTCGTGCAGGAGGCCGCCCCCAACGCCGAGATCGTCATGGCCGGGTACCCGGAGCTCGGCGCGGGCGACAACGTCTGCTTGATCAACGTCACCCCGAACCAGCCGTCGCCGATCATGCTGCCGGGCATCGCCGCCGTCGAAACCGGCCTGCAGTCGTCGATCCGCAACGCCGCCGCGGCCAACGGCATCCGGTTCGTGGACATGAAGGCCGCCACCGTCGGCCACGGCACCTGCGCCACCCCGGATTCGCAGCGTTACGTCTCCGGCATCTACGACCAGACCAGCGACCACAACATGAAGCTGCACCCGACGCTGGAGGGTTCGCGTGCCATGGGTCGCATCATGGCCGACAACCTGCGCTGACCGGCTGCACGGCCGCTGCCCGTCGTCACCTCCGCGGAAGCTCGCGCCTCCGCACCGGAGCCCGTCCTTCACTAGATTCGGTGGGGACGGGCTCCGCCGCGTTTTCGGCGGGGCGGCACATCGCGCAAAAGGAGGCGTCGTGACGAACCCCGGCACACCCCGGGATCCCGATCCAGCCCGCCCCGCCTCCGCAGCACCCGCCGCATCGTCCACCGTGCGTCGCGGCCGGTCCGTGCCGAAATGGTGGGACGACAACCAGGTGCCGCTGTATTTCGCGGCCATCGCCGTCGGCGCGATCGTCGGTCTCGGCGCGGAGCGCGTCGGGTTGCCGGGCCTGCCGGCGGCGTTGGCGTGGTGGATCACGCCGACGTTGGGGTTGCTGTTGTTCGCCACGTTCCTGTCGGTGCCGATCACCCGCATCGGCCGCGCGTTCGGCGACATCCGCTTCGGCGCGGCGATCGTGGGCGTGAATTTCTTCGTCACGCCGTGGGTGGTGTTCGTCCTGTCCAGGTTCGTCCAGGATGACCGGGGGCTGCTCATCGGCATGCTGCTGGTGTTGTTGGCGCCGTGCATCGATTACGTCATTCCGTTTACGGGGCTGGCGGGCGGGGCGCGGGCGCGGTTGCTGGCGGCGACGCCGTTGCTGCTGTTGTTGCAGATGGTGTCGTTGCCGGTGTACCTGCTGATGTTCGTCGGCCCTGGTCAGCTTTTCGCGGGCGAGGCGCTGGAGGGCTTCCTCGATCCGGGCCCGTTCATCACGTCGTTCGCGTTTCTCATCATGGTGCCGCTGACGGCCGCTGCGGTGGTGCAGGCCGCAGGCGGCAGGGCGGCGTCGCTTGACGACGTCCCCGCCGCCCCGCCCGGAGGCGTCCGCCATGTCGCGCGCACCGTGGAGAATGTCATGGCCGCAGCGATGGTGCCGTTGATGATGGCGGTGCTCGCATTGGTCATCGCCTCCCAGATCGCCGACGTGACGTCGCGTTTCGGGGATCTCGCGCGGTTGTTGCCGCTGTACGCCGCCTACGTGCCCATCGCCCTGGGGCTGGGCGTCGCGTCGGCGAAGTTCGCGCGCCTCGACGTGCCGGCCGTCCGCGCGGTCGCCTTTTCCGCGGTGACGCGCAATTCCCTCGTCGTGTTGCCGTTGGCCCTGTCCCTGCCCGAGGGGCTGGACATCGCGGCGCTGGCCGTCGTCACGCAAACGATGGTGGAACTTGTGGCGATGGTGATCATGGTGAAGATCGTGCCCCGCCTCATCCGCGAGCCACGCGGCACGGAATAGCGCCGGGCCCGCTGGAGATGTGGGGACAAAACCGGGGATTTTCACGTCCCCTGCCACATGTCGGCGCGACTGGGGAAATGGGCCATTTCCACTGATAGACGCAAGAAAACCCCTGGTCGCGATGACCAGGGGTTTTCCCGTTGGCGGAGGATAGGGGATTTGAACCCCTGAGGGATTGCTCCCAACTCGCGTTCCAGGCGAGCGCCATAGGCCGCTAGGCGAATCCTCCGCGTCGAAGATTACCCAAGGGGTCCAGTTTCCACAAAATCCCTGGCCAGCGCCCCGGATCAGGGACCACGGGCCGCTCCGCCGCGGAGGCCGGCGCCCCGTTCGCCCGGCGCGGCCGGCTACTTGGCCAGGCGGCGGATGGCGTCATTGGCCTCCCGGAGCTTGACCTCCAGCTCGTCGCCACCGCTCTGCGCGGCGGAGACGACGCAGTGGCGCATGTGGTCCTCCAGCAGCGCCAGCGACACCGACTTCAACGCCGAGTTCAGCGCGGAGATCTGCGTGAGGATGTCGATGCAGTACTCCTCCTCGTCGATCATCCGATGCACGCCACGGACCTGGCCCTCGATGCGCTTGAGCCGCGCGAGGTAGCGCTTCTTGTCGCTGATGTACCCGTGGTGCGCGTGGCACCCGCAGTCGCCGACATCGGCGTCACCGCCGCAGCATTCCATTTCGTCGGACATCTAGACCCCTTCCTTCACGCGCTCGGCGGCACCATCACCGACATGCCCGGCCATGCCGCCGACATGCTCCGCCTTGCTGCGGAAGCCCTTCAGCCGCAGGCTGTTGGACACCACGAACACCGAGGAGAACGCCATCGCCGCACCCGCCAGCATCGGGTTGAGCAGCCCCAGCGCCGCCAGCGGAATCGCCGCCACGTTGTAGGCGAACGCCCAGAACAGGTTGCCCTTGATCGTCGCCAGCGTCCGCCGCGCCAGCCGCACCGCGTCGACGGCGGCCATGAGGTCACCGCGCACGAGCGTCACGTCGGACGCCTGGATCGCGGCGTCGGTGCCCGTGCCCATCGCCAGCCCCAGGTCGGCCTGCGCGAGGGCCGCGGCATCGTTGACGCCGTCGCCGACCATCGCGACGACCCGCCCCTCGTCCTGCAGCTCCTTGACCACGTCGACCTTGTCGGCGGGCATGACCTCCGCACGAATGTCGTCGATGCCCACCTCATCGGCGACATGCTTTGCGACGACCTCATTGTCGCCCGTCAGCAGCACCGGTTCCAGTCCAAGCCCGCGAAGTTCGGCAATCGCCTTCGCCGACGTCGGCTTCACCTGATCGGACACGACCAGCACACCGCGGATGTCGCCCTCCCACGCGACGGTCACGGCGGTGCGACCGGCGGACACGGCGGCGTCGAAACGCTCGGCCAAGTCGGCGGGCATCTCACCGAGATTGCGCCCGACGGTCACCTCCACCGGCCCGTCGGAGGTGCGCACGCTCGCCCGCACGCCGCGGCCCGGCAGATTGACGAAATCCGCCACCGGCGGCAGCGACGGCCGATCGTCGCCGCCGTCGACCAGCAGATTCCCGCCCACTACGGGCGACGCGTCGGCCAACTCCGCCCGCGCACCGTCGGCGATGGCCCGCGCGATGGGATGCTCCGACGCGGACTCCACCGCCCCGGCGCGGCGCAACAACTCGGCCCGGTCGACGCCCTCGCCGGCCCACGCCTCGACCAACGCCATGTCTCCGCTGGTCACCGTGCCGGTCTTGTCCAGCACGATGGTGTCCACGCGCCGCGTCGACTCCAGGACCTCCGGCCCCTTCAGCAGCACGCCCATCTGCGCGCCCCGGCCGGTGCCCACCAGCAGCGCGGTCGGCGTCGCCAGGCCCAGGGCGCACGGGCACGCGATGATCAGCACCGCCACCGCCGCGGTGAACGCCGCCGACGGCGGGAAACCCGCCCCCAGCCACGCGCCGAGCGTCGCCACCGCAATCGCGATGACCACGGGCACGAACACTCCGGAAATCCGGTCCGCCAAACGCTGGACCTCGGCCTTCCCCGACTGCGCGGCCTCCACCAGCTTCGCCATTTGCGCCAGCTGCGTGTCCGCGCCGACGCGCGTGGCCTCCACGACCAACCGCCCCGACGCGTTGACCGTCGCACCGGTGACGTCGTCGCCGACGCGCACCTCCACCGGCACCGACTCGCCGGTGAGCATCGACTCGTCGACCGCCGATCCCCCTTCGACGACCCGCCCGTCCGTGGCGATCTTCTCGCCGGGCCGCACCACGAAACGGTCCCCCACCTTCAGCGTCGACGCCGGAACGAGCCTTTCGCCGGCGTCGTCAAGCAAACGCACGTCCTTGGCGCCGAGGTCCAGCATCGCCCGCAACGCGTCGCCGGCGCGGTGCTTGGCTCGCTTCTCGAAGTACCGCCCGCCCAGCACGAACATGATCACGCCCGCGGCGACCTCGAGATACACGTTCGCCGCCCCATCGGTCGGCGCGACGGACAACGTGAACTCGTGCTTGAGCCCCGGCGTGCCCGCGGTGCCCAGGAACAGCGCGTACAGCGACCACGCGAACGCCGACACCGTGCCGACCGTGATCAGCGTGTCCATCGTCGCCTCGCCGAGACGCAGGTTCTTCCACGTCGCGCGGTGGAACGGCCAGCCGGCCCACACCACCACCGGCGCGGTCAGCGTCAGCGCCAGCCACTGCCAGTTCGTGAACTGCAGCGCCGGGAACATCGAGATCAGGATCACCGGCACCGACAGCACCGCCGACCCGATCAGCCGGTTGCGCAGGGCCTCCAGCTCACGGTCCGCGGCGGTCTGCCCCGCATTGCTTGACGACGCCCCGTCTCCCGGTTGCCCGCCGTCACCCTCGGGTTGCGGCGGGGGCGGCAGCGTGGCGGAGTAGCCGGCGGCGTCGATGGTGTCGATCAGTTGCTGCGGATCGAACCCCTCGGGCACCGTGACGTGCGCCTTTTCGGTGGCGTAGTTGACGGTCGCGGTGACGCCGTCGAGTTTGTTGAGCTTGCGTTCGACGCGGTTCGCGCACGACGCACAGGTCATGCCGCCGACATCGAGATCAAACTGCCGACCCGCGGTGTCCGTGGGCGTCGACATCGATTCACTTCCTTGTTGCCGGTTGCCGATTGCCGCGCGCCTCGACCGGCGGGAAAGAGGCGCGCGGCGGCGTTAATGAGGGTGGGGTGTCAGTGCGCGTGGGTGTTCGTCGCCGCGGAATCCAGCCACGCCTCGACGACGCCCTCGGGTACGAATACGCCCGCGAGGACGTAGGCGAGGACGAACACCACCGCCAGAATCAGCGCATACGCGCCGAGACGAACCGCGGGGCTCATGCCCCGGCCGGGCGAGCCTCGTAGCCCGCCTCCTCCACGGCGGCGATGACGGCGGCCGGGTCGACCGACTCGTCGGAGATCACGGTCATCGCGTCGTTGGCGCGATCGACCTCGACCGCGGTGACTCCCGCGACCTCGCCGACCTCCTCCTTCACCGACGCCTCGCAGTGTCCGCAGGTCATGCCCGTGACGATGTAGTTGGCCTTGATGCTCATGCTTGATCTCCCATTCCCGGCCGCGCGTCGACGGCCGCATCCATCGAATGCACTCACGTGCACACAGCCGACGTTATACCCACTGGGGGTATGTCGCAAGGGCGAATCGGTCGCCGCTACCGCCACGCCGAACCACGCGGCGACCGACCGTCGCCAAGCAAAAATGCCCGCCCCCGAACAGGCCCGCGTCCCCGACACGCGCGCCCCCGAACGCGCGACCGCCACCGACTACCGGAACGCCACCTCCCCCACCGGCCTGCGCAGCTTCCGCGAATGCAACTCCGCCGGATTCGCCGACATCGCCTCGCACGCCCGAACCGCCGTCATCAAATGCTCCACCTTCGACGCCTGATAAAAAGCACGCGCCGCCTTCGGCAACTTCGGCTGATCATGCAACGGCATATCCGACACGCTCAACAACGCCCCATACGGCACCCGGAAGCGATACCCGTTCGCCGCGATCGTCGCCGACTCCATCTCCACCCCGATCGCCGTCGACTTCTGCAGCTCGCGGTAAATGTCCGACTGCGCCCGCCACTCCCAATTGCGATCCGACGTCGACAACACCGTGCCCGTCCGCAACCGCTTGCGCAGCTCATCGCCATCCAGACCCGACACCCGCCGCAACGCCGCCGTCACCGCCATCTGCACCTCCGCGATCGGCGGAATCGGCTTCTCCAACGGCACCAAATGATCCAACACCCCGTCCGACCGGTCGTAGCCGTTGGCCAGGATCATGTCGCCGATGCGCATCCGGCCGTCCAGCCCGGCGCAGTGGCCCACCATCATCCAGCAATGCGGCCGCAGCACCGCCAGGCAATCCGTGATCGTCTTCGCATTCGACGGGCCGACGCCGATGTCGATGATCGTCACGCCCAGCCCGTCCTCCCGCACCAGGTGGTACGCCGGCATCTGCGCCGACGACGCATGCGCCCGACACTCCGCCGGCGCCGGCACCCGCCCGATCGGAA
Organism: Corynebacterium sp. HMSC11E11; assembly: GCF_001807025.1. Lineage (NCBI taxonomy): Bacteria > Bacillati > Actinomycetota > Actinomycetes > Mycobacteriales > Corynebacteriaceae > Corynebacterium > Corynebacterium sp. HMSC11E11. Next base: position 63,766 of record NZ_KV787129.1, read on the forward strand.
ACGACACGTCACCCGGGCAGACCAACCGCACGTACGGGCTTGACGACGTCCCCTCCCCCTCGGCCGAGGCATCCCCACCGGGGCCGCCCGCGTCGCCGTCCGCCGCGAGCGACGCCGCGTACTCCAGGAAAACGTCCGTGTGCAGCTGATAGTTGGTGAACAACACGAAACGCTGGATGTGCCCCGCATTCGAACCCGTGTAATGCTCCAGCCGCTGCAACGCCAGATCCACGCGCGGCGCGGCGAACAGACTCAGCGGCTTGACCGGCAGCGACAGGAAATCCGCCTCGCCATCCGCGATGACGTCGTCCACGAACGCCGAGTCCACCGGCGTGAAACCACGGTCGATCGCCGCCAAATCAGCCGCGTCGAGGCCCTCGACCGGCGCCGCGTCGTCGAACGTCGGCGTCAAGCGCAGCGGAATCGGCGTGTCCGAAACGCGGACCTCGATCTGGCCGCCGTGGTTGGCCAGCAGGTCCGCGATCTGCCCCCGCAGATAGCGGGCGAAAAGCCGCGGCCGGGCGATCGTCGTCGCGTACGTGCCCGCGCGGTCGACGAAACCATGGGACAGCGCCGCGTCGACGCCCTCCACCACGTCCACCGTGAATCGCAGCTCCGGGTAGCACGCCGTCACCGGCGCAGGGGCGTCGCCGCCGCCCGCGACGTCCGCGCAGGCCTTCGCGTAGCGATCCACCAGGTACGCCGTGTTCGCGTCGTAGATCTCGATCAGCCGGTCCACCGCCTCGGCCGGATCGTCGTAGAGGTCTCCGTAGCCGGTGGTGGTGGCGAAGGGCGCGCTCATCGGGGTGCCTCCTGGTCTGTGCCGGCGGCGTCCATCAGCAGCGCGGCCATCGTGCCGCCGAGTTCGAGCAGCCGTTCGTTCATCGCGTCGTCGGGGGCGCCGACGAATTCGACGGGTTCCGCCGCGATTTCCCACCCGAAGCCGGTGGTCAGGGAGCGGATGGCCTTCGCGGCGCCGGTGACGTCGTGGCCGCCGCGGATCCACCACGACACCGGCCGGCCCTTGGGGATCTCCCCGGCTTCGGTGGCCGCGTTGACCTCGGCGAACGTCGAGTCGAAGAAGTGCTTCAGCGCTCCGGAGATGTAGCCGAAGTTCGCCGACGTGCCCAGCAGGTATGCGTCGGCGGCGAGGACGTCGGCGGCGGTGGCGTCGAGGGCTTCGACGACGCGGACGTTGACTCCCTCGATGTCGGGGTGGCGGGCGCCGTCGAGTGCGGCGTCGCGGACGGCCCGGAGCAGTGGGGTCGGCGAGTGGTGCACGACCAGCAGCGTCGGCCCGCTTTCTGGTGCGCCGTGGGTGGCGTCGGCGCCGTTGGCGTCGGTCGTCTCGGGGTCGTTCGTGGCGTTCATGGCCCCAGGCTAGCCACGGCCCGCACGCCCCGCAGCGCGCTCGACGCCCCACGCGCCACCCGCCGCATCCACGACTTAGTCGACAAATGCAGCCTCACGCCGGGTGAACGCCGGTATAACCCCAGGAGTCGAAATCGAGAGGCTGCATTTGTCGTCTAACTCCGCGCGGCCCCCTCACGGCACCCCTCCGCCTCACACACTCCGTCGCCTCACCGCCGGCCCGCCTCACACGCCCCGCACCGACCCGCCGCATCACACACCCACGCCTCAGCGCCACGGCCCCTCCTCGGCGGCGATCTCGCGCCACCCGTACACCTCGGAGCAGGGGAACTTGTCCCAGGCCGATCGCGTCCGCGTCCCGCCGAGCCGCCAGGCGATGGTGTCGCAGATTTCGTCGATCATTTCGTCGAAACGCAGGTCGACGTCGGAGTCCGAGTACCGCAAGATCGCGTAATCCAACCTGATCAGCGCGTTTTGCCGCGCGCGATCCTCGCGGAACGCCCATTTGTCCAGGTGGTATTTCAGCGAGTCGAATTCGATCACCAGCCGCGCGCCGTGGTGCACGATGTCCCAGGTGTGCGCGCCGATGCGCACGTTGAGTTCGATGTCGACGCCGCGCAGTTGCAGCGCCCGCGCGATCCGGGCTTCAATGCGGGAGTAGGCGTGGTCGGGCGCCCATTCGAGGATCGGCAGGATTTTGCCGCGTTTTCCGGCCGGCAGTTCCGCTGCTTCGGCGATGAGTTCGGCCCGCCCCGCCAGTGTGGGATACCGCCGGTCGACGACGTTGGCCACGATCCCCGGGCCCCATACGTCGACCAGGTCGGCGAGGGTTTCGGTGAGCGTCGTAAAGCGGAAACCGTCGCGTTGGACGTACCGCAATGCTTTACGACGATGCGCCCTCGCCCCGCGCACGCCCCGCCTGGTGCGGGCGACGTAAACGTCGAGGTCGCGGGGGACGGTTTTCCGCAGACCCCATGCGTGGGCGGCGATGAGCAGCGCAAACACCGCTTCCGGGGCGCGGGCGGCGATGAGGTGCATGCGCAGCTGGAGCATGGTGACGTTCAACCGGTACACGCCGCGGCGCACCCGCGTGATCCAACCGTTGTCGACCGCGCGCCGGAGGTCGCGTTCCGACATCAGCCGGAGCACGTCGGCGCGGGTCAGCGTCGGCTCGGTTGCGTCGGCCGGTCCCGTGGCGCCGGGCTTCCTTGTGGCGTTGACCGGCCCCGTTGCATCGGACCGTGAACCGGCTGGATGAATGCCTGAATTTTCCCCTGATTCCCCCATGACGGGAAGCGTGGCACGCGCGGGAGGTTTTCGCAGCGCGAGGATCCCGCCCCGTTACCTTGTGAGTGTCCCCGAT
>NZ_KV787130.1:0-18607 GCF_001807025.1 Corynebacterium sp. HMSC11E11
CACCGCGTGCCGCAGCCGCCGAAGCCGTTGGGACCACGCCCCGGAATTCCCTTCTGAGAGAAGCCCTTCCAGCGCATCCAGTCCTGAGGGCAGGCCGTTCGAGGACAACCCGTTCTGGGGCAGCCCTTCCATCGCAGCCAGTTCTGAGGAAAACCCCTCCAGGACATTGCGCTTCAAAGCCAGCCGGCTTCGAGGACATCCCACGCCAATGACAACAGGAAGATGCCACCAGATTCTCGGGCCACCCTCTCGCCACATGCATAGGCGACATATATAGTCGCCCTATGCAAAAAGATGATGCGACCCGACTGGCGAACGATCTCGTCTGGGCAAGCAGCCGATTCGCTCGCGCCGCGTATCAGTCCACGCAGGTCGAACTGTCCTACGTTTCCCTCCGCGCTCTCGCCGCACTCTCCCGCGAGCCGGGGCTTCGCGTCGGCGAACTCGCCCGTCGCGAGGGCATCACGCAGCCGTCGATGAGCCAAGCAATCAAGAAACTCGTCGACGCCAACCTGGTCACCCGCCACCCATCACCATCGGACGCACGCGCCTCCGATCTGATGATCACCGACCATGGCCGCGAAGTTCTCGTGCAGTACCGCGCGGATTCCGCCGCAAACATCCTGCCCATCTTCGACACCTTCACGGACGAAGATCTCGCCGCGCTCACCCGCGCTGCCGAACTCATGCACCACCTGACCGAGGAGCTCGGCCAAAACCGATAGACCCGTACGTCCGCACCACGCAGAGGAGGAAATCCTTGGCATCCGACGCCGATACGCAATCAATGCTCAAGCAACCCATCGCAGTCTGGGCCCTCGCATTCGCCTGCGCGGTCTCGTTCATGGGCATCGGACTCGTGGACCCGATCCTTCCCGCGATCAGCCGCGAACTCGAAGCGTCACCGACCCAGACCATGCTGCTGTTCACCAGCTATCTGCTCATCACCGCGTTGGCGATGTTCTTCAGCGCCGCCATTTCGTCAAAAATCGGCGTGAAAGTCACGCTCTTGACCGGCTTGGCCCTCATCGTGCTCTTCGCCTTCCTCTCCGGAGCCGCGAACTCCGTCGACACGATCATTGGATTCCGGGCCGGCTGGGGCCTGGGAAACGCGCTGTTCATTTCAACTGCCCTCGCCGCAATCGTCGGCGCCGCCGCGGGCAGCGCCGGGCAGGCCATCATCCTTTACGAGGCCGCCATGGGCATCGGCCTCGCCGTCGGCCCGCTCGCAGGCGGACTGCTCGGCTCCATCTCCTGGCGCGCACCCTTCTACGGCACCGCGGTGCTCATGGCCATCGGCTTCCTCGCAATCGCAACGCTGCTGAAGCTCGGGCCGAAAAAGCCGGATCCTGTTGCATTCGACGCGGGCCTCGTCGCACTGAAGGAACCGACGTTGCTCACTTTGGGACTCGTCGCCTTCTTCTACAACTTCGGCTTCTTCACGCTGCTCGCCTACTCCCCCTACCCGATCGACCAGGCCGCCGCCGCGGCAGGCAATAATTTCGGGGCGATCGAACTCGGCTTCGTGTTCTTCGGCTGGGGTCTCTCTCTCGCGATCTCCTCAGTGTTCCTCGCACCGCGGCTCACGCAATCGTTCGGCCTCTTTCCGGTCCTGATCGCCATCTTGAGCGGTTTCGGCATTCTCCTTGCGGCACTCGGATTCGGCGCGGAAAACCTCATCGCCGTCATCGTGCTGGTCATCGTCGCCGGCGTGTTCATCGGCGTCTTCAACACCGTCCTCACCGAGGCCGTGATGGAAGCCACCGACCTCCCCCGCGGCGTCGCGTCCTCCACCTATTCGGGCCTGCGTTTCCTCGGCGGTGCCATCGCCCCCGCGGTCTCCGGCCCCTTGGCAGCCACATTCGGTGCCGGTGTCCCCTATTGGTTTGGCGCAGCATCACTGGTGTTGTCGCTGGGAATCCTGCTCACCGGAAAGCGCCACCTCGGTCGGATCCTGTAACCGCGCATCATCGACGATGCTGTGGCATGCACGTGAGCGGGCACGAGCGTGGGCGGGCATGCGCATGAGAGGGAAGGCGCATGAGCGGGCATGCGCGTGATCGGACATGAGTGTGGGGGCCACAGATGCCGAGGGAGCGAACGTCCGCGCCTACTCTATCGCGTCGTCCGATGCCCGGCGCGCGCCGCGCACCAGGTACACGACCAACCCGACGGCAACGAGGACGAGCACTCCCAATACGACCCACAGATCCGACACGGCGCCCGATACGGTCGTCAGCCATTCCTGCATGGCGAACTGCTGATCCACCGTCGTCACGCCGCCCAACCCCGCGGTGCCGCCGGTGACGATGAACAGAACACCCACCCCACCAACACGACACCCGCGATCAACGACAGGGAATTCGTGTGCACCGGGCCGACCTTCACGCTGCGCGGACGCAACCACGACCTCGAACCCAGATCGAACTTTTCCCACAGCAGAGCCATGAGCAGCAGAGGCGCCGCCATGCCCAACGCGTACACCGCCATCAAAGCCCCACCCTGCACGGGCGAGCCGCCGGCCAAGGCGACGGTCAGAATCGCACCGAGCAGCGGCCCCGAACAAAATCCCGCCAACCCGTACACCGCACCGAGCACCGCGACGTTGAGTACGCCGGTCCCCCGCGCCGTCGCCTCCGCATCAGGGCCGAACCGGCCACCGAACCGAAATCCGCCGCCCAACCCGGTGAACACGCCCAAAGCGATGACCACCACCCCCGCGACCATCGTGACGGTCGAACGGTGCACCGTCAGCAGCGACCCGACCGCACCGACGCCGGCGCCCATCGGCACGAGCACCGTGATCATGCCCAGGTAAAACACGGCAGTGCGCTGCACCAACTTGCCCACGCCGTCGAAGGCGTACGCGAAAAACGACGGCAACAGCAACGCCGAACACGGGCTCAACAGCGACAGCAAACCGCCGAGAAACGCCCCTACGACACCGATCGAGCCGACTCCCACGCGCTACTCCCCGGCCCCGTCGGGCAGCTGAGACTCGATGGCCTCGACGAACGACTCCAACGGCTGAGCACCGACGATCACGCCCTTGCCCACGATGAACGTCGGCGTCGAATTCACCCCGTACAGGGAGCCCTCCTCGGCGTCCTTCGCGATCGCCTCGTCGAAACGATCCGACGTCATGTCCGCGCGGAACTTCTCCAGATCCGGGATGCCCGCCTGCTCGGCGAACTCCATCAGCGCCTGCTCGTTGAGGTCGGCGTGACCGCGCTCGGGGGCCGCCGCCATGACGACCTCATGGAACTCGCGGAACGTGCCCTGCTCCGCGGCGGCACGGCCCGCGCGGGCGGCGAGCATCGATTCCTCGCCGAAGATCGGCATGTCGCGCCACTCGATGCGCACCGTGCCCACCTCCACGTAATCCGCCATCAGAGTCGGCTCGATGTCGCGGGCGAACTTCGCGCAGAACGGGCAGCGCCAGTCTGAATAATTGATCAGCACGACCGGCGCGTCGACGGCTCCCACCGCCATCGGGTCCGCCTCGTCGCGGCGGGCGAGGAAACTCAGGCCCTCACCTTCCGACGCTCCCTCCGCCCCGGACCGGCCGCCGTCGGCAGAATTCGACGTGCCGCCGCCGGCCTCCGTCGCCGAACCAGAGCCCGAACCGGAGCCCGAACCCGAACCAGAGCCTCCCCACACCATGTACCCGCCGACGCCGATGATGAGCAGAATGACCACCACCAGCGCGATCACGGCCGGCACCATCCCGGGTGCGGGCTTCTTCTTCCGGGGTGCGGTGGCCGGGGCGCCGGCCGGGGCGGTGTCGCTCATGGGGTCTCCACTTCCACGTCGGGTCGGGCGTGCATTGCTTTGCGACGGCCACCCGTTCACGGCGACCGCCCGCCAATCGAATACGGCCTACCGTATCCCACGGCCATGGCCGGCGTGGACCGTCCGCCGCCGCGCACGCAAAACCGGCCCTCCCGCCATCGCGGAAGAGCCGGTTTTCGCCGAAAAACGGATTACTCCGCTTCGACCACCGAGTTCGCGCCCGCCGCGTGGGCGAACAGCTTCGGCAGGGTGTCGCGCCAAGCGGACTCCGCCTCGGAGACGGGGATCTCGAAGGAGATGTCGCCGCCGGACACGCGGATGACCTTCTCGTCATCGCCGGTCAGGACGCGGCCGATCTTCGCGAACGGCACGCCCACCTCGGCGGCACGGGCCTCCAGGTCCGCGGCGGCACCGGCCGGCACCGCGACCAAAGCGCGCGAGGCCGACTCCGAGAACAGGGCCACGAACGGGTCGGCGGAAACGTCGTCAAGCGAAACCTCGATGCCGACGCCCGACTGAACCGCGGCCTCGACGATGGCCTGCGACAGGCCACCCTCCGACAGGTCACGGGCGGCGGAGACGAAATGCTCGCCGCGGGACTCGATGGTGCCGTGGAAGAACTCCGTCAGCTTCTCCTCGTTGGCCAGGTCGATCGCCGGCGGCATGCCGCCCAACGCATCGTGGGCGACCTGCTGCCAGATCGAACCACCCAGCTCGTCGAAGGTCTCGCCGAGCAGGTACAGGACCTCATCCTCGACGCCATCCTGGGCGAGGCGGTTGCCGATGACCTTCTCCACGTCCTCGACGATGCCCAGCACCGCGATGACCGGGGTCGGCAGAATCGGCTCGTCGCCGGTCTGGTTGTAGAACGACACGTTGCCGCCGGTGACCGGAACGTTGAGCTCCGCCGCACCATCGGCCAGACCGCGGACGGCCTCGGCGAACTGCCACATCGCGTCCGGGTTCTCCGGGGAACCGAAGTTCAGGCAGTTGGACACCGCATACGGCATCGCGCCGGTGACCGACACGTTGCGGTGCGCCTCCGCCAACGCCAGACGGGTGCCCGTGCGCGGATCGAGCTTGGTGTAGCGGCCCGACGCGTCGGTGGACACCGCCACGCCGCGACCGGTCTCCTCGTTGACGCGCAGCACGCCGGCGTCGGCATCCTTCGCCGCGACGGTGTTGCCGCGGACGTACCGGTCGTACTGCTCGGTGATGTGCGCACGCGAGCACAGCGCCGGCGACGCCGCCAGATCCAGCACGGTCGCGCGCAGCTCATCGGACGAGGCCGGGCGGGCCAGATCCGGGGTCTGCTGCAGCGCATCCTGCCACTCGGGACGGGCGTACGGACGGTGGTAGGTCGGGCCCTCGTCGGCGATGGTCTTCGGCGGGGCGTCGACGACGACCTTGCCGTCGTGGGTGACCACCAGGTTCTCGCCGTCGGTGACCACGCCGATGTCGGACGCGATGACGTCCCACTTCGCGCAGATGGCCATGAACTCGTCCATGTCCTCCGGCTTCACCACGGCGCACATGCGCTCCTGGGACTCCGACGACAGGATCTCCGCGGCGGTCATGTTCTCGGCACGCAGGTGCACGTTGTCCAGGTTGATTTCCATGCCGCCGTCGCCGGCGGCCGCCAGCTCGGACACCGCGCAGGACAGGCCCGCGCCGCCGAGGTCCTGGATGCCGACGACGACGCCGGCCTTGTACAGGTCGAGGCAGCACTCGATGAGCACCTTCTCGGCGAACGGGTCGCCCACCTGGACGGCCGGCAGCTTGCGCTCCGCGCCCTCCTCGAAGGTGTCCGACGCCAGCACCGACACGCCGCCGATGCCGTCGAGACCCGTGCGGGAACCGAAGAGCACCACGCGGTTGCCCGTGCCCGACGCGAACGCCAGGTGGAGGTCCTCCACCGGCAGCACGCCGACGCACAGGGCGTTGACCAGGGGGTTGCCGGCGTAGGACTCGTCGAACACGGTCTCGCCGCCGATGTTCGGCAGGCCCAGGCAGTTGCCGTAGCCGCCGACGCCGGCGACGACGCCCGGCAGCACTCGCTGCGTGTCCGGGGCATCGGCGGGGCCGAAGCGCAGCTGGTCCATCACGGCGACCGGGCGGGCGCCCATGGCCATGATGTCGCGGACGATGCCGCCGACGCCGGTGGCCGCACCCTGGTACGGCTCGACGTACGACGGGTGGTTGTGGGACTCCACCTTGAAGGTGACGGCCCAGCCGTCGCCGATGTCGACGACGCCGGCGTTTTCGCCGATGCCCGCCAGCATCTTCTCCTTCATGGCGTCCGTGGTGGTCTCGCCGAAGTAGCGCAGGTGCACCTTCGACGACTTGTAGGAGCAGTGCTCCGACCACATCACGGAGTACATGGCCAGCTCGGCGTCGGTGGGGCGGCGGCCGAGGATCTCGCGGATGCGGGCGTACTCGTCCTCCTTCAGGCCCAGCTCGGCCCAGGGCTGGGCGAGGTCCGGGGTGGCGGCGGCGTTGTCGACGGTGTCGTCGTGGACGTTGGCGTGCGGGGTGTTGTCGGTCATGTCGGTCCTCCCTTTACGCGCCGATGGTGGAAACGGCGGACAGGAACAGCTCGAGACCGTCGAGCGACGGGCCGGTCAACGCCTCGACGGCGTGCTCCGGGTGCGGCATGAGGCCCACGACGCGGCCGTCGGCGCTGCACACGCCGGCGATGTCGTTGATGGAGCCGTTGGGGTTTTCGACGTAGCGGAACACCACGCGGCCCTCCTCCTCCAGCTCGCGGATGGTCTCCGGGGCGGCCTGGAATCGGCCCTCGCCGTGCTTCGACGGGATGAGGATCTCCTGGCCGGCGGACAGCTTCGACGTCCACGCGGTGTCGGTGTTCTCGACCTTGAGGTGCAGGTCGCGGCACACGAAGTGCAGGCCCTCGTTGCGGGTCAACGCGCCCGGCAGCAGGCCGGCTTCGGTGAGGATCTGGAAGCCGTTGCAGATGCCCAGCACCGGCATGCCCTTGCCCGCGGCGTCGATGACGGACCGCATGACGGGGGCCAGCGCCGAGATGGCGCCGCTGCGCAGGTAGTCGCCGTAGGAGAAGCCGCCGGGCACGACGACGGCGTCGACGCCCTTCAGGTCGGCGTCGGCGTGCCACAGGTCGACCGACTCGGCGCCGGCCAGCCGGACGGCGCGGGCGGCGTCGACGTCATCGAGGGTGCCGGGGAAGGTGATGACGCCGATCTTGGCGGTCACTTGCCCTCCTCGCGGACGACCTCGAAGTCCTCGATGACCGTGTTCGCCAGCAGGGTTTCCGCCAGGCGGTTGAGGTCCTCGTCGGTGACGGAGTCGTCGACCTCGAGCTCGAATCGCTTGCCCTGGCGAACGTCCGAGATTCCGGAGACGCCGATGCGTCCCAGGGCCCGGTGGACGGCCTGGCCCTGCGGGTCGAGGATCTCCGCCTTGGGCATCACATTGACAACTACACGCGCCACGTAAGTGCTCCTGTTGTTCGGTGGGAAGCCCCGCCTGGTCGCGGGACGCATTTCCGGGGTCAACTCTACTAGGCGGGGGCGGCGACCATTGCCGTCGCTATCCTGAGCCCATGACCGACGCCGACCGTTCCCGCCGTTTCCGGCTCGCCCCCTGGCCGATTCTGCTGTTGTCCTTCGTTTTCGTCTTCGGCGCGGCGATGTCGGCGTGGGGGCCGGTCAACGTGTTGGCGTGGCGCGGGGGCGAGTTCCCGGACGTCGATCCCGAGCGGCCGACGTACCAGCAGCGGATCGCGGAGATCGGGCGGGAGCAGTACGGGGAGCAGCCCGACGGTGCGCGGTATTTCTCGCGGGGCGATGAGGCGGCGGTGCTTGACGACGGCTCATCGGCTCCGGAGGGGCGGTGGGATGCGGCTTTCGTGTCGTGGGTGCTCGACGAGGCCGGTCTGCCGGTGCGCCCCGAGACGGCGGGTGACGTCGATGCGTGGTTGATCGACGACCCGCTGGAGTTGGCCGGGGTGATGGCGGATCGGGGCGCGTACATCGACGCCGACGACGACCCGGAGTTCTCCCCGCAGATCGGCGACCTGATCTTCTACGACTACCCCGGCCCGTTCGGCCATCACGTCAACATCGTCGTGGCGGTGTCCGGCGACGTGGTCACCGTCGGCGGCGACGAACTCGGCCGCGTCGGGTTGGCCCGCATGAACCTGCGCAACCGCAGCGGAATCATGGGCTGGGGCGCGACCGGACGGTTGGAGGACCCGATCGCACCGGAACCGTCGGCGGCCCTGGGCGACGCGAACGACGCGAACGACGGCGAGTACGGGGAGGCGGACCCGGAGTTCGCGTCCGATCCGACGGCTACACCGGCAGATGCTCCTCGATGAGGTCGATGATCGCGTCGTCGTCGGGTTCGGTGCGGGGGCGGAATCGGCCGACGATCTCGCCGGAGTCGTCGACGACGAACTTCTCGAAGTTCCACGCCACGTCGCCCGCCTCGCCGTCGGCGTCCGCGAACTGCGTCAGTCGCCGGTACAGCGGGTGGGCGTCGTCGCCGTTGACGTCGATCTTTGCGAACATGGGGAACTCCACCCCGTAGGTGGACCGGCAGAACTGCTCGATCTGCTCCTCCGTGCCGGGTTCCTGGCCGCCGAACTGGTTGCACGGGAAGCCGAGGACGAAGAAGCCGCGCATGGCGAACTCGTCCTGCAGCTCCTGCAGTGCCTCGTACTGCGGCGTCAGGCCGCATTCGCTGGCGACGTTGACGATGAGCAGGACGTGGCCCGCCCACTCCGCCAACGTGGTGTCGCGCCCGTCGATGGTGGTGACGGGAATGTCGTACAGGGAACCGGTGGTCTGCGTGCCGTCGCTCATGCCGCCCATCGTAGGGGCACCGCGCCGTAGCCCGCCGGGGCGACGCCCGCGGACATGGCCAGGTCGAGGAGGCGGAGAATGTCGCGGCGGACCTTCTCGTCGCGCAGACGGCCGGCGGACACGGAGATGCGGATCGGTCGGCCGTCGGCGATGGCGCGGTTGACGGAATTGCGCATCGCCCGACGCCACCAGCCGGCCGCGCCGAAGCCTTCTCCCACCGCCAGCACGCGGGTGGGGTCGGTGGCCCCGGTGACCAGGTCGTGGACGCCGTGCAAATCGGCGGCGATGCGGAAACCGAGGTCCGGCAGCACCTCCAGCGTGCCCGGCGACATCAGCCAGCGCGGCGGGGCGAACATGTCGGTGTCCAGGCTCAGGGCCCGCATCTGGCGCGTCGCCGCGGTCAACCGCAGACGGGCCTCGTGGGCGTCGAGCGCCGCGAACTCCCCGCGACGGCCCCGGTCGGACTGGTCGTAGCCGGCGAGCAGGATCTCGGCGCCCTCGTCCCGCCGACGCTGCACCCAATCCAGCACCGCCGGCGAATCGCGCAGGGACCAATCGACGCCCAAATGCGGCGCGACCAGCAGCGACGGGGAAATGCCCCGGTACTCCAGGGCGGCGGTGAAACGTGCGGCGTCGAGCAGCCGGTCATCCCGGATGCCCGACACCGACACCACGAGGGCGGGCGAGACGGCGGTCATGAGCCAAGGAAAACATCACCGGATGAATTTTCGGTGACGGCCAGTGGACGCCCACTCAAACGGCGGGCTAATCCCTGGCCCGTTCCTCCCGGTCAGGCCGCCCCGGCCGCCCGCAGCAGCCACGCGTACTGGAACGCGGTCTCGCGCCACTTGGCGTAGCGGCCGGACACGCCGCCGTGGCCCGCGCTCATCTCGGTCTTCAGCAGGAACGGCCCCGATCCCTCGACGCCGCCGGCGACCTCGCGCAGCTTCGCGATCCACTTCGCCGGCTCCACGTACAGCACGCGAGTGTCGTTGAGACTGGTCACCGCCAGAATCGGCGGGTACTTCTTCGCTTCGACGTTTTCGTACGGGGCGTACGACGCCATGTAGTCGTAGACCTCCTCCTCATGGAAGGGGTCTCCCCACTCGTCCCACTCCACCACCGTCAACGGCAGCTCGGGCATGAGCATCGACGTCAGCGGGTCGACGAAGGGCACGACCGCCTCGATGCCGGCGAACCGATCGCCCGCCATGTTCGCCACCGCGCCCATGAGCATGCCGCCGGCCGAACCACCGTCGGCGACCATGCGGTCCCGGGCGGTGATGCCGGCGTCGAGCAGGTCATCGGCGACGTCGATGAAGTCGGTGAACGTGTTCTTCTTGGTCAACCCGCGGCCCTGCTCCCACCAGGCCCGGCCCATCTCGCCGCCGCCGCGGACGTGCGCGATGGCGAAAATCATGCCGCGATCCAGCAGCGACAATCGCGCCACGGAGAAACCCGGGTCGATGGGCGCCTCATACGACCCGTAGCCGTACAGCAGCAGCGGATTCGGCACCGACGTGTCCAAGTCGGCGCGGCGCACCAGCGACACCGGCACCCTCGCACCGTCGCGGGCGGTGACCCACCGGCGCTCCGCCACGTAATCCGACGGCTCGTACCCGCCGCGCACGGGCTGACGCTTGAGCATCTCCCGCGCCCCGGTGGCCACGTCGAGCTGCCACACCTCCGTCGGCATGGTGAACGACCCGTAGGAAAAACGCAGCACCGGCGCCCCCCACTCCGGATTACCCGCCGACGCCGCCGTGTAGAGCTCCTCCGGGAACTCGAGCTCGGAGAAAACCGGATCGGCGTCGTCAAGCGAAGAACCGTCGAGCACCGACAGGGCGAGCCTGCCGATGCCGCCGGACCGGTACGCCACGACGAGGTGGCCGGCGAAGCAATCGACGCCCTCGACGCGCACGTCGTCGCGGTGCGCGATGAGCTCGCGGAGATCATCCACCGACTCGAAGGAACCGACCGGCACCGCGCCGAGGGCGAAATTCGGGCCCGTCATGTTGTGCGTGACCAGCCACACGTCCTGGCCGCCGATGACCGCATGATCCACGTCGTACTCGACGCCCCGCTCGCGCGGACGCACGCACGTCGGCTCCGCCGTCGGATCCGCGCACTCCAGGTACCAGGTCTCCGACGTGATCTTGGAGCCCGCCTCGAAGATCAGGTACTTCTCGCTGCGCGTCGTGCCGACGCCCACCCAGTAGGCCTCGTCCGGCTCGTGGAAGACGCGCACGTCCTCCGATGCGGGCGTGCCGACGGCATGCCGCCACACCGAATCCGGCCGCCACGCCTCGTCGAGCCGCTGATAGAACAGGTGACCCGAACCGACCCACGTGGCGCCCGCGGCGATGTCGGGGATGACGTCGTCGTACAGCTCGCCGGTGCGCAGATCCTTGATGCGCAGCGTGTACCGCTCGTCGCCGACGACGTCCGTGGAATAGGCCAGCAGATTGCCGTCGACCGTGACCGACGCGGCGCCCAGCGAGAAGAAATCATGGCCCTCGGCCAGCTCGTTGAGATCGAGCAGGATCTCCTCCCCCGGCACCGGCTCGCCCGGCGCGGCGTCCGGAATGGTCGGAGGGGTCCAGTCGTCGCCGTCGGCGCGCATGCGGCACGACAGCCCGTAGGACTTCCCCTCCAGGGTGCGCGAGTAGTACCACCAGTCGCCCGAACGCACCGGCACCGACATGTCGGTCTCCTGCACCCGGGACTTGATCTCGCCGAAAATCGACTCCGTCAGGTCGCCGAGATCCGCCGTCATCGCGTCGGTGTGCGCGTTTTCCGCATTGAGGTGCGCGATGACCTCCGGGTCCGACTTGTCGCGCAACCACTCGTAGTCGTCGGCGAACTCCCGCCCGTGATGGGCGCGGACGTGAGGGCGGCGGGCGGCGACGGGGGCTTCGGTCACGCGGGGTCGCCGATCCAGTCGGAGAAGCGGCGGCCGGAGATGCGCTCGTACGCCTCGATGTAGCGCTCGCGGGTGGCCTCGACGACGCCACCGGGCAGCGGCGGCGGGGGCGTGCCGGCGTTCTTGTCCCAGCCGGACTTCGCCGACGTCAGCCAATTGCGCACGTACTGCTTGTCGAACGACGGATTGACCTGCCCCTCCACGTAGGAGTCCGCCGGCCAGTAGCGGGAGGAGTCCGGGGTGAGCACCTCATCGGCCAGGACCAGCCCGCCGTCGGCGTCGAGGCCGAACTCGAACTTCGTGTCCGCCAGGATGATGCCGCGCTCCAGGGCCAGCTCGGCGGCGCGGGAGTAGATGGACAGGGTGGCGTCGCGCAGCTCGTTGGCGCGGTCCTCGCCCAGCGACTCCACGACGCGGGAGAACGGGACGTTTTCGTCGTGGTCGCCGATCTCGGCCTTCGTCGCCGGGGTGAAGATCGGCTCGGGCAGCTTCGACCCCTCGGTCAGTCCCTCGGGCAGCTCGATGCCGCAGACGGTGCCGGACTCGCGGTACTCGACCAGGCCGGAGCCGGTCAGGTACCCGCGGGCGACGCACTCGAACGGCAGCATCTCCAGCTTCCGGCACACCAACGCGCGGCCCAGCACCTCGGCCGGGATGCGCTCGTCGTCGGCGGCGCCGGCGAGGTGGTTGGGGAAGTCGAGTTCGTCGAAGAAGAAGACGCTCATCGCGGTGAGCACCCGGCCCTTGTCGGGGATGGGCGTGTCCAGGATGTGGTCGTACGCGGAGATCCGGTCGGAGACGACCATGAGCAGGGTGTCGTCGTCGACTTCGTAGATCTCGCGCACCTTGCCCGCCGTCAGGTGGCTGTACGCGGAAAGTTCGGGTCGCATGGGGATAGAGCATAGACCCCGGCCGACCGGTCTTCCCCGCGATGCCCCGATCGGGAGGGAGGCCCGGGCGGAGAGTTCGGCGGTAGGCCCCGGGGTCGACCGGAGGGGAGCCTCGAATCGGGGGGATTTCGCCAAGGAGGTGACATGGCCCGCAATACGGGATAATGTCTACATTTAGTTACTCAGATCACACATAGCGATCAAGGAAGGGACCAGTCACATGACGACCCAGCCCACCCAGAACACCCCGCGCCGCGCCGTCATCGTCGGCGGCAACCGCATCCCGTTCGCGCGTTCCAACAAGGAATACAGCAACGCGTCGAACCAGGACATGCTCACCGCCGCCATCGACGGCCTCGTCGCCCGTTACGGCCTGTCCGGCGAGCGCCTCGGTTCCGTCGCCGCCGGCGCCGTGCTCAAGCACTCCCGCGACTTCAACCTCGCCCGCGAGTGTGTCCTGGGCTCCGCCCTGGACCCGGCCACCCCTGCCTACGACATTCAGCAGGCCTGCGCCACCGGCATGGAGGCCCTGTCCTCCATCTCCAACAAGATCAAGCTCGGCCAGATCGACGCCGGCATCGCCGGCGGCGTGGACACCACCTCCGACGCCCCGATCGCCGTCAACGACCGCCTGCGCAGGATCCTGCTGGAGGCCAGCCGCCAGAAGTCCACCCTGGACATGGCGAAGGTCTTCCTGAAGGTCCGCCCGGCCGACCTGGCTCCGGACACCCCGTCGACCGGCGAGCCGCGCACCGGCCTGTCGATGGGCGAGCACCAAGCCATCACCACCGCCGAGTGGGGCGTCACCCGCGCCGAGCAGGACGAGCTGGCCGCCAAGTCGCACCAGAACCTGGCCCGCGCCTACGACGAAGGCTTCTTCGATGACCTGATCACTCCGTACAAGGGCGTCACCCGCGACACCAACCTGCGCGCCGACTCCACCACGGAGAAGCTGGCCAAGCTGAAGCCGGTCTTCGGCCGCGGCCTGGAGGCCGAGCCGACCATGACCGCCGGCAACTCCACCCCGCTGACCGACGGCGCCTCCGCCGTGCTCATCTCCTCCGAGGAGTGGGCCGCCGAGCGCGGTCTGCCGGTGCTGGCCGACGTCGTCGACGTCGAGTCCGCCGCCGTCGACTTCGTCCACGGTGACGAGGGCCTGCTCATGGCCCCGGTCTACGCCACCCCGCGCCTGCTCGCCCGCCAGGGCCTGACCTTCGACGACATCGACTTCTTCGAGATCCACGAGGCCTTCGCCGGCACCGTGTGCTCGACGATGAAGGCCTGGGAGGACGAGGACTACTGCCGCGAGAAGCTCGGCCTCGACGGTGCCCTGGGCTCCGTGCCGCGCGAGAAGCTCAACGTCAACGGTTCCTCGCTGGCCTGCGGCCACCCCTTCGCCGCCACCGGCGGCCGCATCACCGCTTCGCTGGCGAAGATGCTGCGCGCCAAGGCCGACGAGACCGGCAAGGTCGCCCGCGGCCTGATCTCCGTCTGCGCCGCAGGCGGCCAGGGCGTCGTCGCCATCCTCGAGGCCCGTCCGTA
This sequence comes from Corynebacterium sp. HMSC11E11, assembly GCF_001807025.1. Classification (NCBI taxonomy): domain Bacteria; kingdom Bacillati; phylum Actinomycetota; class Actinomycetes; order Mycobacteriales; family Corynebacteriaceae; genus Corynebacterium; species Corynebacterium sp. HMSC11E11. Next base: position 13,992 of record NZ_KV787130.1, read on the forward strand.
ACTGACGCGTACCGCACCCCACATCAAGTCACGCGCTGAACACATTTAGGAGCATCTGACATGGCAGACAAGTACCAGGAACTGGTCAACGGCGGCCCGCTCACGGGCGTCGCCAAGTCCCTCGGCCTTCCCCAGCCCCCGCACCTGCGCCGCCACAAGCCCGGCGAGCCGCTGCTGAAGAACGACAAGGTCCTCGTGACCGGTTCCGGCGCCGACGCCGACGCCGTCGCCAAGCAGCTGGCCGACTGGGACCTCAACGTCCGCCGCGACCAGGCCGGCGACGACAAGGTCGGCGCCATCGTGGTCGTGGTCACCGAGGCCAAGCGCCCGAAGGAGCTGCAGGGCCCGGTCCTCGCCGCCGCGAAGCACCTGCGCAAGCTGGACAAGGGCGGCCGTTTCATCGTGATCTCCCGCGCCAAGGCGGAGCACGGCACCGACATCGACGTCGCGCTCAACGCAACCCGCGGCGGCGTCGAGGGCCTGGTCCGTTCGATGGGCCACGAGGTTCGCGGCGGCTCCACCGCCAACGGCATCCTCGTCCACGACGGCGTCGACGTCACCGCCCCGTCGGTGGTCGCGTCGCTGCACTTCTTCCTTTCGGGTCGTTCGGCGTTCGTCGACGGCCAGTTCCTCACCGTGTCCTCCTCCGCCGGCGAAATCCCTGCTGATTGGGACAAGCCGCTGGTCGGCAAGGTCGCGGCGATCACCGGTGCGGCCCGCGGCATCGGCGCGGCCATCGCCCGCCAGATGAAGGCCGACGGCGCGGACGTCATCGTCATCGACGTGCCCCCGGCCGGCGACGCGCTGTCGAAGGTCGCCAACGAGCTGGGCGGCCTGGCCCTGCAGCTCGACATCACCTCCGACGACGCCGGCAACCGCATCGCCGACGCCGCGAAGCAGCGTTTCGGCAAGCTGGACATCGTGGTGCATAACGCGGGCATCACCCGCGACAAGATGCTGGCGAACATGGACGAGGCCAAGTGGGGTTCGGTCATCGCCGTCAACATCGAGGCGCAGCTGACGATGAACGAGCAGCTGCTGGCGCACGAGGCGTTCCAGAAGTCGCCGCGCATCGCCACGATGGCGTCGACGTCGGGCATCGCGGGCAACCGCGGCCAGACGAACTACGCCACGTCGAAGGCCGGCGTGATCGCGATGGTGGAGGCCACCGCCGACCGCGTGGCCAAGCTCGGCGGCAACATCAACGCCGTCGCCCCGGGCTTCATCGAGACCGACATGACCGCGGCGATTCCGTTCGTCAACCGTCAGGTCGCGCGTCGCGTGAACTCGCTGCAGCAGGGTGGTCAGCCGGGTGACGTCGCGCAGGCGATTTCGTTCCTGGTCTCCGACCGTGCGCTGGGCGTCAACGGCGAGGTTCTGCGCGTGTGCGGTCAGAACATCGTGGGCCAGTAAGGGGGCGCGGGCATGACTGAAGCCAAGATCCTGTCCGAGGTTCCGTCGCTGGTTCCGCTGTACGCGAAGGCGGCGACGGGCGGCGCGCGTTCGAATCGGACGTCGAAGCTGAAGACCCCGGCTCTGGCGGTCAAGGGCGTGAAGGTGTCGGCGTCGCGCGACGAGGACTTCCGTCGCGTCGCCGGTGCCCCGCCGGTCGATCATGTTGCCAATTCGGCGTTCTTCGGCCACGTGCATGCGTTGATCATGCCGTTGCAGATGGAGTTGATGGCGGCCGATGATTTCCCGCTGCCGATGATGGGTCTGATCCACACGTCGAACACGTACCGCCAGCTCAAGCCGGTTCCGGTGGGTGCGGACGTCGACGTGGAGGTCCGTGTGGCGGGTTTCCGCGCGCACCGTTCGGGCACGGAGGTCGTGCACGAGGCGACCGTGTCGCGTGACGGCGAGGTGCTGGTCGAGGAGACCTCGGTGTACCTGGCCAAGGGCAAGAAGCTTGACGACCTCGAGCCTCTCGACGATTCGGCCGGCCAGTCCAAGCGGCCGCAGTTCAAGGTGCCGCGTCCGACGGCGCAGTGGCGCATTCCGGGTTCGATCGGTCGCACGTGGGCGAAGGTGTCCGGCGACTGGAACCCGATTCACGTCACGGGCCTGACGGCGAAGGCGCTGGGCATGCCGGGCGTCGTGGCGCACGGCATGTACACCGCGTCGCGCGCGTTGGCGGAGTCCGATGTGCCGGGCGGCGCCCCGTTCGAGTTCCACATCGACTTCGGCGCCCCGGTGATCGTTCCGGCGACGGTGATGGTCGCCATCACCCGCGCCGGCGAGGTCGTCGACGGCGAGGGCCGCGGCGGCACCGACATCGTGGCGTGGGACCGCAAGAAGCGGCGCCCGCACTTCACGGGCCACGTCCGCGACGTGTAGTTCGCAGACCAGCTCAATTCCGAGCACGCGAAGAGGGGCACCCGGTTTTCCGGGTGCCCCTCACTTTTGCCCCTTTACGGCGGCTCCCCCGCTACTCCTTTTCGACGTCCAGTCAACTCACGCTCCCGGTCATGCTTTCGTGCAGACTGCAGAAAACTCCCAAGCCCCTAATCCCGGGTCGCGGGTGACATTCATCGAAAACTCTCAAGAAGCACCGATGTGAGCAGACGAAAGTTGAGGCACTATGCAGCCTCCGCCCAGCATGAGCTTTGATTTGCTATTGATGCTTTGAAATAAAATCCAAAACATTTTTCCAACCATCTTCCTCCGCCCCATAACCCCAAAGCTTTTCCGAAATATCCTCCAATTTTCCTATTTCAGTCTTATATTTTCTGCTTACTATTTTTCTATCGTCCATGCTAATGCAATTTAATTTTTCATCTTCAACTTTAAATCTAGGATTACTCAACACGTTTATTACATCGTAGTGAGTTTTTTCGTCCATTTCCTTGTCAAAGTTAAGAAACTCAACCCCTACATTTCCAAAATATTCATTTAGCCAGACGGCAGTATTGTCGAATTGATTCTTTAGTTCTGTCAATCCTAATTCATTCAATGCCCCTGCTACATACGGCAATATGGCATAGCCTTCTGCAAAAACATAATCCCATCCATCAGATTTCCAACCCCCTATCAGATTTACAATTATATGAAACGTGAAAGTTTCATCGCCAACTTCTTTTTTGATTTCCCCCAATGAACCAATCTTCCAAATATCATCCGAAATCTTTGCAAATTTTGATTCATTATCCAAATCATTATAATTCTTCAGCAGTGTTGTTAAATGATTCATAGTCATAAACCCCCATTCCCATTCCATTATCTGCCACGTATCTTTATACGTATCAGCAAGGTGCTTAGCGCCGCCGTTTTCGAGAAAACAGAGACATTCCGAGGCAGCAGTATCGACGGCTCTTCACGATCAATCCTACCGCTTCTGGTCGCGATCGCACTCACAAAGTCCACGTTCGCGAGCATGTCTTGCTCATCTGGACGCAGTAACTGCCGCGTTAGAGTGAACCACAGAAGACCTCCTGTGTGGCTGGGTTGGATTAGGGCAATTCCCATTCCACATTGGAGGTCTTCGTCATGTGGTCGGATCGCATAGATTCGACCAACGTCTCCGGTCAGCACAGCTAGCCCCAGCTTCGACAGATGTGCCCGGATCGTCCTCGCTGGAAGCAGGGCCATCGGCCCTGTACACAAAGCACTAACATCGCAGCGGTGTCGCGCGAAAACAACCACACCGGAATCGCCCCGCGGATCACCGGGCGGCCGCCCCGGCGGGTTCCCCGGCAGGGGCCGTTACTGCGGAGCGTCAACCGGTTTCTGACTCTGCCGGTGGCCCCGGTCGTTCTGGTTCTCATCGGTTCCATCGGAACCCAGGCCGCGGCGGTGCTGGTGACGGACATGCTGTCCACGGTCGGTGCCCCGGGTATTTCGGGACTGCGCATGGCCGCCGCGGCCATCATCATGGTGGTGTTGTTCCGCCCGAAGCTGTCCGGGATGACGCGCGCCCGGGTGATCAACATCGTGGTCTACGGCATCGCGATGGGCATGATGAGCATGATGGTCTACGCGGCCATCGCCCGCCTCCCCCAGGGCGTCGCCGTGACCATCGACTTCCTCGGGCCCTGCGTCGTGTCTTTCCTGGGGCTGACGATGTGGCGTTCGCGCCTGTGGGCCGTCGTCGCGTTCATCGGCGTCGCCCTGATCGCGCAGCCCTCCAACGATTTGGACATCATCGGCATCGGATACGCCGCGGTCGGCGCGATCTTCTTCGGCGCCTACACGCTTTTCGCCGCCCGGATGGGAGGCGCCGAGGGCGGCGGCATGCCGGACCTGGCGCTGTCCGTGGTCGTCGCCGCGCTGATCCTCACGCCGTTTTCCGTCCCCGCCGCACCGTTCGTCGACGGTTCGATGTGGGTCACCATCATCATCTCCGGTTTCATCGGCGCCGTCGTCCCCTACGTGGTCGACACCATCGCCGCCGGCATCACGTCGGCGGCGATCGTCGGCACCCTCTTCGCATTGGACCCGGTCATCGGCGCCCTCCTGGGGTGGACGTTCTCCGGTGACCGGCTGACGGGGTCCATGGCGGCCGGCATCGTTCTGGTGGCGGTGGCCGGCGCGGTCATCACCTGGCGCGGGGCACGGGAGTCGCGGGAGTTGCGGTAATCGGCGGTTAACCGGCTCATCCGGATCTGGAGTGCGTAATT
>NZ_KV787131.1:0-91517 GCF_001807025.1 Corynebacterium sp. HMSC11E11
TGCTACCAACCTGATGGCCGGGTACACCTAGAAGGCCCAGTCGCCGTCGTCGGTCTCCTCGGCCCGGCCGATCACGTACGACGAGCCCGAGCCCGAGAAGAAGTCATGGGTTTCCGCCGAATCCGGCGCGAGAGCGGCGAGAATTTCCGGTTCCACCTTCGCGGCCTCGACCTCGTACTGGGGGCGGTACCCGAGGTTCATCAGGGCCTTGTCGGCGTTGTAATGGACGAATGCCATGACTCCGTCGATCATCTCGAAGCCGTCGTAAAGCTCGGAAGAATAGGCCTTCTCCATGGCGAGCAGTTCTTCCACGAGGCCCAAGGTGAAATCCTCCATTTCCGCCCGCCGCTCCGGATGAGCCTCCAGGCCGCGCTGGTACTTGTAGCCGGAGTAGTAACCGTGGACGGCCTTGTCGCGCAGGATCAGGCGGATCATGTCGGCGGTGTTCATCATCACGCCCCTCGAGGAGAAACGCAACGGCAGGTAGAAGCCCGCGTACAGCAGCAGTGACGACAGCAGCGTCGCGGCCGCCTTGCGCTTCAGCGGGTCGGGCCCGCGGTAGTGGGCCATCACCGCCGTCGCACGGACCTGGAGCAGGGGATTGGCGGTGGCCCATGCGTAGGCGTCGTCGATTTCGGCCGTCGAGCACATGGTGGAGAACACCGATGAGTAGCTCCGCGCGTGGACGGCCTGCATGAACGCGATGTTCGCGTAGACGGCCTGCTCGTGCTCCGTGCGGGCGTCGGGGATCTGGCTGACTTCGCCGACGGTCGCCTGCACCGTGTCCAACAGGGTCAGCCCGGTGAAGACGCGGACGGTCAGGTCCCGCTCGCGCTGCTCCATCTGCCGCCATTTCGGGAGGTCGTTGGATAGCGGCACCTTTTCCGGCAGCCAGAAGTTGGCGGTCAGGCGCTGCCAGATCTCCAGATCCTTGTCGTCCTGCAGCCGGTTCCAGTTGATCGGGCGCAGCGGGCGGGTGTCTCCGGGGCGCCATTCCGGCGGGGTGATGTCGATCATGGGGTCGCGTGGTCCTTCGTGTGGTCGTTGGTCGGGTGGGTGCGGGCTGCGGTGGCCCAGAAGTCGGCGAGGCCCGCGCGGACGACGTCAACGTCGTGGTCGGTGCCCAGCAGCTCGAAGTGGAAGAGCTCCGGGACCCCGCATTTCGCGGAGATGATCGGGCCGGCGCAGCAGAACGCCTCGCCGAAGTTGGTGTTGCCGGAGGTGATGACGCCGCGGATGAGCGCGCGATTGTCCGGGTCGTTGAGGAACCGGATCACCTGTTTCGGCACCGCGTGCCGCAGTGCGCCGCCCCCGTAGGTCGGGGTGATCAGGACGTACGGGCGCCTGACGCGCAGTGGCGGGTCTTTCGGGGCGAGCGGTATGCGCACTGCCTCGAGCCCCACTTTCTCGACGAAGCGCCGCGTGTTCTCCGATGCGGATGAGAAGTAGACGATGAGTCCCATTCATCCCTTTCTGGTAGGCCGAATATTGAAGTACGTAGCACCGTAGTTTAGAGTGTGGTGCACCGATCAATCAATCCCGCTCGAGCGGGAGAAGGAGTAGTCACATGGCGCTCATCGACGAGAGCATGCGAGAAATGCTGTCCGAGCAGCTGCCCATCCTGGCGACCGTCACCGACGGCGAGCGGCCCAACGTCGGGCCGAAGCGATCGCTGCGCGCGTACGGCGACGATGCCCTGATCTACAACGAGAACACCGGCGGGCAGCACCTGGAGAACATCAGGGCCGGTTCGCCCGTCGCGGTGGCGGTCATCGACCGCCCGAACCTCGACGGCTACCGCTTCCTCGGCCGCGCGGAACTGCATGACGACGGCCCGGCGTGGGACGATTGCCTGGCGTTCGCCGCGGCCAACGGCATGGGCGAACCGAAGCACGCGGTGGTCATCCACATCGAGGAAGTGCATTCCCTGCGTTCCGGGCCGAAGGCCGGGACCCGGGTGGCTGGAGGGCGATGAACCCGGAAACCAATCATTTCGGCGAGGGGCTGCGAACGTTCTTCCGCGGCTGCGCGGCCGGGGTGTGGGTGATCACCACGGTCGACCCCGATGGGCGGCCGGTGGGCTTCACCGCGTCGTCCGTCGCGTCGGTGTCCCTCGATCCGGCGGTGTTCACCATCTCCATGCAGGCGGGCTCATCATCGTGGCCCGCCGTGGATGCGACCGGGCGGCTCATCGTCCATGCGCTGTCCTCCGGCCAGCAAGCCGTGGCACGCCTCTTCTCGACCTCCGGCGTCGACCGTTTCCGCGGCGTGAACTGGAGGCCGACGGCGGACGGCCTGCCGCTGATCGAGGGCTCCAACGGCTGGATGAGCGCGGAAATCCTCACGATCGTCCCGGTCGGGGAGTCGAGGCTGCTGCTGTGCAGGGCCACCGAGACCCACATCCCGGGCAACCGCCGCCCGCCGCTGGTCCATCACGACCGCGCGTACTGGGCGACCATGCCCGCCTGAGGGTCAGCCGCGCGGCGCGGCGATGCGGATGGATTCCGCCACGTCGACGGACACCGCGACGGCGCCGCCCTCCGGCGAGGCCGGTTCCAGGGCGATGACGCCCGACGACGCCCCGTCGTCGGAGATCGTGAACCCCGCCCCGGGCACCACGCCCCGCGCGCCCAGATGGCGCAGCAGGGCGGGGTCGGCGTCCCTGATCCGCGTGATCTCGATGGCCTCGCCGATCCGCGACGACGTCAGCGGGCGATCACCGCGATCGCCCAGGTCGCCGTCGGGCCCGGGGATGGGGTCCCCGTGGGGGTCGTGGGCGGGCGACCCCAGGTATTCGTTGAGGCGTTCCAGCATGCGGTCGGAGACGGCGTGCTCGAGCCGGTCGGCGTCCTCGTGGACTTCGTCCCAGGGGTAGCAGAGCACTTCGGCGAGGAACGTCTCCACGAGCCGGTGCCGGCGCACCATCTGCAGCGCCAACCGCCGGCCCTCCGGGGTGAGCGACACGGCGCCGTAGGGCGCGTGCTCGACGAGTGACTGTTCCCGCAGGCGCCGGATCTGGTCCGACACCGACGACGGGCGCAGCCCCAGGTGGGCCGCCACCTCGGACGGCGGCACCGGCGCGCCCGACCATTCGGACAGCGTCCACAGGGTCTTCAGGTAATTCTGCGCGCTGTCGCTGAGGTCCGTGAGCTCCATGGCGTTCAGCCTAATCCGGGGGCGCGCGTCAGGGGTCGAGGGTCACGTGGCGGTTCTCGTCGTCACGCGGCGCCACCGCCAGCGCCGCGGCCGGGAACAGCGCCGTGACCGCGAACAGCGCGGGAAAACCCACCGCCGCGACGATCGCGCCGGCGGCTGGGGGAGTGGCGGCGTAGATGATGTTCTGGAACGTGTTCTGCGTGCCCAGGGCGCGGCCGGACCACAGGGGACCGGCGTACTCGGCCACGGCCGTGAAAGCCAGGCCATTCGGCGACACCGATGCGACGGCCACGGCGCCGATGACGATCGTCGCCATGATGCCCAGGGGGGAAGCGGCGAACGCATCCGCGCCGGACGTCTCGGAGGCCCCGGCCGTCCAGCCCGCGCCCAAGCCGTCGAAAAGCGACATGAGCACCAGCAAGCCCAGCGTGACGCAGGCGACGTGCCGGTACGGACGCAGACGCGACCGCGCCCGGTCGGAAATGAAGCCCATCGCGGCACGCGACCCCGCCCCGCACAACTGCGCCACCATGACGATGACGCCCGCGGACACCTCCGAATGGCCCCGCGCGATGAGCCACACCAAGATGAACGACCCCATCATCGACTGCGGCCACGACAACAGCGCCGAGGCGACGTGAATGCGCACCAGGTACCCCGAACCCCGGTACGGGCTCACCGCGGCCGCCGCATGGTCGGCCGAACCCGACTCCGGGCGCGGCGGATCCTTGATGCCCAGCAGACAGGCCACCGCCAGCACCCCGCACAGCACGGCTGCGAAGATCAGCGCGGCGCGGATGCCGTGGGCGGCGGCCAACACCGGCAGCGTCACGGCAGACAGGGCCGAGCCCAGCGGCTGCGCCATCTGCCGGATGCCCATCGCCGTGCCGCGCTGCGACGGCGGGTACCAGCCCGACACCACGCGCCCCGACGCCGAGTTCACCGACGCCGCGGCGCAACCGGCGAGGAACAGGGCACCGGCGAGCAACGCGGGACCGCCGCCGGAGGCCCACGCGGCAACGCCGGTCATCGCGGCCGTCGACCCCAGGCCCAACGACAGGGCGGCGCGCTCGCCGAAGACGTCGACGAACCAGCCCCACGCGATGAGCGTGAACACGATGCCCGCCGCCGGCATCGCCGCGATCAACCCCGCAGCGGGCAGCGACAGGCCCGATGCCGTCAGCGCCGGAATGAGAAACGGCGTGCCCATGTGGACGACGGAGGAGCCGACGGCGGCCAACGTCGACAAGCCGAGGACGAAATGCCGGTACGCGGGGGAGGCGGACACTACAGCCGCTTCTCCATGTCGGCCGCAGCGGCGAGCACCTCGCGGCCCCACGCCGCGTACGGCGACGGCGACAGGCGCTCGACGGGACCCGAAATGGACAGCACTGCCACGATCTCGCCGGTGCCGTCGCGGACGGGGGCGGAGACGCTGGCCAGGGCAGGGTCGCGCTCGCCCATGGACTCGGCCCATCCCTGCTTTGCGACGTCCGCCAACTCCTCCGCATCGAAGTCCGCCTCGGGCAACACGCGTTCGGCCAAACCGGCGGGGCCGTAGGCCAGGAGGATCTTCGCCGCCGAACCGGCCGACAGCGGCATGCGCGAACCGACCGGCACCGTGTTGCGCAGGCCCGTCGGCGGTTCGAGGGAGGCGATGCAGGTGCGGGTGTCGCCCGTGAGACGGTAGAGCTGCACGGATTCGCCCGTGGTCTCCATGAGCCGGGGAAGGACGTGGGCGGCGGCGTCGGCGAGCAGGTCGGAGGTGACCGGCGTCAGGTCCGTCAGTCCCGGGCCCGTGGTCCAGCGGCCGTCGGGCGTGCGGGTGACCAGGCGGTGCACCTCGAGTGCGGTGGCCAGGCGGTGTGCGGTGGCCCGCGGAAGGTCGGTGCGCTCGCACAACTCGGCGAGCGTGCAGGGGCCTGCGGCGACCGTTGTGAGGATGAGAACGGACCGGTCGAGGACCTTGATCCCGCTCATCGGGGCCACGTCGGCTGTGCTAGTCTGTCCCATGCCATGATATTAACATCCCACGATCTGGGACGTAAGGATCGGAGCCGCCACCCCGGCCCGGTGACCCGGATCCGAGGATGACACAGCAGCCCAATCACGACCCGAGAGGTGACCATGAGCACCACGGACGCCAGCCCGAAGACGCTCGCCGAGAAGGTGTGGCGCGACCATGTCGTCAAGCCGGGCGAAAACGGTGAACCCGACCTCATCTACATCGACCTGCACCTCGTCCACGAGGTGACGTCGCCCCAGGCCTTCGACGGCCTGCGCCTGGCCGGCCGCAAGGTCCGCCGCCCGGACCTCACCATCGCCACCGAAGACCATAACGTGCCCACCGACGGCGCCGGCGGCGGCGCGATCGAGCTCATCAAGGAGCCGACGTCGCGCACGCAGATCGCGACGCTGCGCAAGAACGCCGAGGAGTTCGGCATTCGCCTCCACCCGATGGGCGACCGTGAGCAGGGCATCGTCCACGTCGTCGGCCCCCAGCTGGGCCTGACCCAGCCGGGCACCACCGTCGTCTGCGGCGACTCGCACACCGCAACCCACGGCGCGTTCGGTGCCATGGCGTTCGGCATCGGCACCTCCGAGGTCGAGCACGTCCTGGCCACCCAGACGCTGCCGCTCAAGCCGTTCAAGACCATGGCCGTCAACGTCTCCGGCGAGCTGCGCCCGGGGGTGACCGCCAAGGACCTGATCCTGGCGATCATCGCCAAGATCGGCACCGGCGGCGGGCAGGGCCACGTCATCGAGTACCGCGGCGAGGCCATCGAGAAACTGTCGATGGAAGCCCGCATGACCATTTGCAACATGTCCATCGAGGCCGGCGCCCGCGCGGGCATGATCGCCCCCGACGCCACCACGTACGAGTACCTCAAGGGCCGCCCCCACGCCCCGCAGGGCGAGGAGTGGGACGCCGCCGTCGAGTACTGGGACTCGCTGGTCACCGATGTCGACGCCGAGTTCGACACCGTCGTCGACATCGACGGCTCCGCCCTGACCCCGTTCGTCACCTGGGGCACCAACCCCGGGCAGGGCGTCCCCCTGGGCGAGGCCGTGCCGGACCCGGAGCTCATCTCCGACGAGGACGAGCGCCTCGCCGCCGAGCGCGCCCTGGAGTACATGGACCTCGAGCCCGGCACGCCGATGCGCGAGGTTCCCGTCGACGTCGTCTTCGTCGGCTCCTGCACCAACGGACGCATCGAGGACATGCGCGCCGTCGCCGACGTGCTGAAGGACCGTAAGGTTGCCGACGGCGTCCAGATGCTCATCGTGCCGGGCTCCGCCCGAGTCCGCGAGCTCGCCGAGGCCGAGGGCCTCGACGCCGTGTTCACCGCCGCCGGCGCCGAGTGGCGTCAGCCGGGCTGCTCCATGTGCCTGGGCATGAACCCCGACCAGCTCGAGCCGGGCCAGCGCTGCGCGTCCACCTCGAACCGCAACTTCGAGGGCCGCCAGGGCAAGGGCGGCCGCACCCACCTGGTCAGCCCGGCCGTCGCCGCCGCCTCCGCCGTCGCCGGTCATCTGGCGTCGCCGGAAGATCTCTGACGCACGCACACCGACACGTACTCCGAAAGGAACCGCGAAAATGGAGAAGTTCACCACCCACACCGGTGTCGGCGTGCCGCTGCGGCGCTCCAACGTCGACACCGACCAGATCATCCCGGCGGTCTACCTCAAGCGCGTGACGCGCACGGGCTTCGAAGACGGCCTGTTCAGCAACTGGCGCAACAACGAGCCCGAGTTCGTGCTCAACCGCCCCGTGTACGCCAAGGGTTCCGTGCTGGTCGCGGGCCCGGACTTCGGCACCGGGTCGTCGCGCGAGCACGCCGTCTGGGCGCTGATGGACTACGGCTTCCGCGTGGTCATCTCGTCGCGTTTCGCCGACATCTTCCGCGGCAACGCCGGCAAGGCCGGTCTGCTGGCCGCGCAGATGGAGCAGTCCGACGTCGAGCTGCTGTGGAAGAAGCTCGAGGAGGAACCCGGGCTGGAGCTCACCGTCGACCTCGAGGCGCGCACGGTCACCGCCGGCGACACGGTGCTGCCGTTCGACGTCGACGACTACACCCGTTGGCGTCTTCGCGAGGGCCTCGACGACATTTCGCTGACTCTGCGAAATGAGGCCGAGATTAACGCTTTTGAGGAATCCCGCCCCTCTCACAAGCCTCGTACGCTGCAGTAAATCCCCTGGTCGGGACGGGGTGAGGGCGCCACGCTCGCGTGGCGCCCTTTCGCATGCGCGGTTAAGTTGAGGAGGGAATCACGGCCCGGAAACGCAATCACGGCAGCACCATGAGCCGATGATTTTCCGAACGTCGATGCCCGCGCCCGCATGCCCACCTCGAAGCCACCGGAGGTCATCCGCGATGAACAAGGCCGACCTCGTCGCCGAACTGGCAGACAAGCTCGACATCAACCAGGCCGACGCCGCCGCGGCGATCGAGGGCACCCTCGACATCATCGTGCGGTCGGTGGCGCAGGGTGAATCCGTCACCATCATGGGCTTCGGCACCTTCGAATCGCGTCAGCGCGCCCCGCGTACCGCTCGCAACCCGCACACGGGCGAGACCATCGAGGTCCCGGCGACGCGCAGCCCCGCGTTTCGGCCCGGCAATTACTTCCGCGCCGTGGTCAAGGAGGGCCTCACCGACGACGCCGGCATCTCCGTGCGCCGCACCTCCTCGCACACGGGCTTCCGCGGCTGACCCGCAGCGTTACTTCACCGGCAGCGCGCTGGCGTAGTAGTCGGCGGTGGTCAGCACGCCGTCGTTGAAGCCCAGCACCCAGGCGGAGCCCTTCTTGCAGGGGATGTCCTCGATGGGCAGGGTGCCCTTGGCCGACAGCCACGCGATGGTGTCGGGGATGACGGTGCCCTGGGCGCAAATCACGGACACGCCGCCCTCGGCGACGACGTCCATGAAGCGGCGCTGCGCGTCGACCATGCGGGCAATGGAGGCATTGTCGCCGAAGAGTTCGTCGACGACGACGTCGACGCCCATTTCCGACGCCAGGGGCTCGACGGTGTGGATGCAGCGCACCGGTTCGGCCGAGTACACGCGCTCGGGGCGGAAGGGCAGCAGTCCGGGCACGAGCAGTTCCGCCTGGCGGCGGCCCTTCTTGTCGAGGGGGCGCAGGTTGTCGTCGCCGGCCCAGTTCTTGCGGTTGTGGGCGCGGCCGTGGCGGACGTAGATGATGCGGGTGTCGGGTTCGGTGCCCAGGCGCTTGCGGGCCTTGTTGAGCACGTCGACGTCGAGATCGTAGGTCAGCAGGTCGGCGGCGTCGTCGAAGCTCACCCAGCGCAGTTCGTCGACCTCGGCATTCGGTTCGAACTCGCCGTCGAGGACTTCCGCGGTCCAGTACCAGACGAGTTTCGTGCGGCCGGTGACCGGGTAGCTGACGTTGCCCAGCAGCTTGCCCAGGCGCACGGTGTAGCCGGTTTCCTCGCGGATTTCGCGTTCGGCGGTCATGGGCAGGTTTTCGCCCGGGTCGAGCTTGCCCTTGGGCAGCGACCAGTCGTCGTAGCCGGGGCGGTGGATGATGCCGATTTCGGGGTTCGCCGCGTCTCCGCGCCACAGCACGGCGCCGGCGGCGTAGGTCGGCTTGGGCACGCCTTCGCCGGGTTCGACGCCGATCTCGCGCAGTCGCCCCGTCAGGCTCTGGTCGTTGACCTTGTCCTTGTCGTTTTCGTGCATCGTCATGGGGCTGCGACTCCTGTGCGGCGGACGGGGATTGCTGTCGATCAAGCATAACCCCGGCCCAGGTGGCTCACCTCCCGAACGCGATCGCCGTCCGGCATGGCTAGGCTTTACGACGACGGCGGGTGCCCGGGATCGACCCGCGCGAAACGATGGGGAAGGAGCCGACGATGGTGAGCGTTGCCGTGATGGGCGCTGGTTCGTGGGGAACGACTCTGGCCAAGGTCTTCGCCGACGCGGGCAACCCGGTGCGGTTGTGGGCCCGCCGCGGCGAGCAGGCCGAGCGGATCCAGGCCACGCGCGAAAACTCCGATTACCTGCCCGGGGTGGTGTTGCCGGAGAACATCGCGGCCTCCGACGACGCCGCGGCCACGCTCGACGGCGCCGACATCGTGGTGTTGGGCGTGCCGTCGCAGACGCTGCGCGGCAACCTGGCGGTGTGGCGCGATCTCATCGACCCGCAGGCGACGTTGCTGAGTTTGGCCAAGGGCATCGAGCGCGAGTCCCACAAGCGCATGAGCGAGGTCATCACCGAGGTCGCCGAGGTCCCCGAGGAACGGGTCGCGGTGCTGTCGGGGCCGAACCTGGCGCGTGAGATCGCCGCGGGTCAGCCCGCCGCGACCGTCATCGCGTGCACCGACGTCACCCGCGCCCAGCTCGTCCAGGCGGCGGTGGCCACCGGCTACTTCCGCCCGTACACCAACCCCGACGTCGTCGGCTGCGAGATCGGCGGCGCCTGCAAGAACGTCATCGCGTTGGCCTGCGGCATGGCCACCGGGCAGGGGCTGGGGGAGAACACCCTGGCGACGATCATCACCCGCGGCCTGGCGGAGATCACCCGCCTGGGCGTCGCCGCCGGCGCGCAGCAGAAGACCTTCTCCGGTCTGGCCGGCCTCGGCGACCTGGTGGCCACGTGTTCGTCGCCGCTGTCGCGCAACCGCACCTTCGGCGAGCGCATGGGCCGCGGCGACACGGTGGAAGAGGCCCAGCACGCCACCCGCGGCCAGGTCGCCGAGGGCGTCATCTCGTCGATGTCGGTCCGCGAGCTCGCCCACGAACACGGGGTGGAGATGCCCATCACCGAAGCCGTCCACGCAGTCTGCCACCGCGGCCAGTCCGTCGAAGAGATGATTCGCGCGTTGATGGGACGATCCCGCAAGGCGGAATGACCTCCGCGTCGGCGTCGTCAAGCAATCCGTGCCGCGAAGGCGGACGCATCCGGGCCCGGGGGTAGGATGCGAAACCATGACTTCGCCCGCACAGCGCACCGATGACCGCATTGCCGTCGCCGTCCTCTACGGCGGCGCGAGCCCCGAACACAACGTGTCCTGCGTGTCGGCCGGTGCCATCATGGCGCACCTCGACGCCGCCACGTACCGCATCGTTCCCGTCGGCATCACCCGCGACGGCACGTGGACCCCGGGCACGTCGGATCCGGAGGCGCTGAGCAAGCACGGCCGCGAGTTGCCGCAGGTCCCCGACGTCGCCGAGGGCGGCGACGAGCTGCAGCTGTCCGCCGACCCGAAGCGCGCCGGCGAGTTGCGCCACGTCGCGGGGCCGCGCGCGGGCGAGCTTCACGACGTCGTCGACGTGGTGTTCCCCGTGCTCCACGGACCCAATGGCGAGGACGGCACCATCCAGGGCCTGCTCGAACTGTCGCGCATCCCGTTCGTCGGGCCCGGCGTGCTGGCGTCGGCGGCGGGCATGGACAAGGAACGCACCAAGAACCTCGCCGTCGCCGGCGGCATTCCCGTCGGCGAGCAGGTCGTGCTCCTCGACGGCGAGGAACTGGGCGAGGCCGACCGCGACCGTCTGGGGCTGCCGGTGTTCGTCAAGCCGGCGCGCGGCGGATCGTCGATCGGCATTTCCAAGGTCGATTCGTGGGACGAGTTCGACGCGGCGCTGGAGCTGGCCCGCGCCCACGACGCGAAGGTGCTCGTGGAAAAGGGCATCGTCGGCGCCGAGGTCGAATGCGGCGTGCTGCAGCGGCCCGACGGCGAGCTGGTGGCGTCGGTCCCGGCGCTGCTGGCCGGCACCGAAGACTCCGACGAGGGTTTCTACGGCTTCGACACCAAGTACCTCGACGACGTCGTCACCGCGCAGATCCCCGCCCAGCTTCCCGCCGAGACCATCGAGCAGCTGCAGACGTTGTCGAAGCAGGTGTTCCGTTCGCTGGGCTGCGACGGCCTGACCCGCGTCGACTTCTTCGTCACCGCCGACGGGCCGGTGCTCAACGAGGTCAACACCATGCCCGGGTTCACGCCGATCTCCATGTACCCGCAGATGTTCGCCGCATCCGGCGTCGCCTACGCGGAGCTGCTGGACACCCTCGTCCGGCGCGCCCTCGTCGCCCGGAGGTAGCCCTACTCTTCGCTGGGCGAGGTGTTCTCCAGGTTCGCCGCGATCATGTCGGAGAAGGCGGGCAGCACGCCCGACGCCTCGGCGACCGGAAGGTGGACGGCGACGAACCGCTCGCGGCCCATCGCGTACCAGGTGCCCACGTCGCCGAAGGACATCGACGGCTCCGCGAACCACACGATGTCGTTGATCTGGGTCAGCTGCTCCTCGGTGTCGGCGTAGCCCTCCGGCTCGCCGACGCCGCAGCGCAGCGACACGATGCTGCCGCGGTCGTCGACCCACACCATCGATCCGGCCGGCAGGTCGGCGTCGTCGACGCGGGTGCGTTCGCCGATCTTCGTCGGCAGGGCCGCCAGCAGGGCGGAGCAGCGCTCGTCGGCCTCGTCGGCGGCCAGGTCGGTCAGGGGCACGGGATTCGGTTCGTGGGCGCCGCCGACCTCGGAGTCGGGGAGCAGCGCCTTCGACAGGTCGTCGATGGCGTCGGCGCGATCGGAGTTGGCCGTCACGGCGACGACGGGCGTGCGGCCCACGGAAAACCACGTAGCCAGGTCGGAGCCGGCGGTGGCGTCGTCGACGCGGATCCACTTCACGCCGTCGACCTCTTCGGTCACCGACAGCTCGGTGTACTGCACCGGCACGTCCGCGCCGCAGCGCAGCGTCACCCGCTCGTCCGCGGTGTTGCGCCACACCGCCGCGCCCTTGGGGGCGGGGTCGGCGAGTTCGGCGCGCACCAGGCCGTCGAGGCGATCCGGAAGACGATCAAGAAGCTCAGCGCACCTTGGGGAATCGTTGTCCGGCATCTCCAGCGACGACAGCAGCACCGGGTTGCGGGCCTGGTCATCCTGGAACAGTTTCGCCCCGATGATCACGCCGAAAGTGAGCAGTACCGCGAGGGCCAGTGCGATGCCCGCACGGCGCCGGTTACCCTGAGCCTGAACGTTTTCTCCCATGTGGGAAAAGTCTACTTCGCCCCCGCCCCGGGCGATGCGCCGCCCCGCGGCCTCCCCGGCGGATCAGGGCGCCGCGGAAGGAACGGTGACCCCAAACCATGACGACAGTTGGAGAGGCCGGCGAGCACGCCGTCATCGCCGCCATCCGGGAAGCCGCGCCTTCGGCCCGAAACGGCGACGATGCCGCGGTGCTGTCCATGACGACCCCCAACGCCCGGTACATCGCGTCGACGGACATGCTCGTCGAGGGCCGTCACTTCTCCCTGGACTGGTCCACCCCCGAGCAGGTGGGGGCGAAGGCCGCCGTGCAGAATTTCGCCGACATCGAGGCGATGGGGGCACGCCCGACGGCGATCCTCATGAGCCTGTCGGTCCCGGAGGACACGCACCTCGACGTGGTGCGCGGCATCGCGCGGGGACTGCGGGAGCAGGGGCGCAAGTGCGCCGCGGAACTCGTCGGCGGCGATGTCGTCGGCGGCTCGTCGCTGGTCATCTCCATCACCGCGATGGGCGAGCTCGGCGGCCCCGGCCGGCCCCTGGTGCGCTCGGCGGCGCGTCCCGGTGATGCGGTCATCGCCGCCGGCCGCATCGGGCATTCCGGCGCGGGCCTGGACATGTTGAAGCGGTACGGGTCGCCGTCGGCGGTGCCGGAGAAGTTCCGGGAGCTCGTCGACGCCCACCTGGTCCCCGATTTCGCCTACGGGCGGGGCCCGGTGGCGCGTGCCGCAGGCGTCAACGCCCTGACCGATAACTCGGATGGCCTCGTCGTCGACCTGACCGCGATCGCGGAGGCGTCGAACGTCACCATCGACGTCGACGAAACCGCCGTCGCCCCGTCGGAATTGCTCATGGCCGCCGCCGATTGCCTCGACACCGACCCGTGGCGCTGGGTGCTCGCCGGCGGGGAGGATCACACGCTGCTGGGCACGACGCCGGGGGAGCCGCCGACGGGATTCCGTCGCATCGGCACGGTCCACCGTGACCGGGGGCTGCCGGTGTCCGTCGACGGCCGCGAGCCGTGGTTGCGCGGGGGATGGGTGAGCTTCTGATGGGCGACGTCACCGATCGGCATCAGCGTCCCCTGCCCGTGGAGGCCGGGTGGGCCCGTGCGTTGGAGCCCGTCGCCGACCGCATCCATGCGATGGGCGACTTCCTCCGTGCGGAAAACGCCGCCGGGCGGGGTTACCTGCCGGCGGGCGAGGATGTGCTGCGGGCGTTCACCAAGCCTTTCGACGACGTCCGCGTCCTCATCGTCGGCCAGGATCCGTATCCCACGCCCGGGCATGCGATGGGGCTGAGTTTCTCCGTGCACCCGGACGTGCGGCCGTTGCCGCGGTCGCTGGCGAACATCTACCGCGAATACGAGTCCGACCTGGGGCTGACGCCGCCCGAGCACGGCGACCTGTCGCGCTGGACGGACAACGGGGTGGCCTTGTTCAACAGGGTCCTCACCGTCCAGCCGGGCAAGCCCGCCTCGCATCGGGGCAAGGGGTGGGAGGAGGTCACCGCCGAAGCGATTCGCGCCCTGGCCCGCCGCGACGCCCCGCTGGTGGCGATCCTGTGGGGCCGCGACGCTCAAACGGCGCAGCGGCTCCTCGGCGACGTGCCGTGCATCTGCTCCCCGCACCCGTCGCCCTTGAGCGCGTCCCGCGGCTTTTTCGGGTCGCGCCCGTTTTCCCGCGCCAATGACGCGCTGCGGTCGATGGGAGCCGAGCCGGTGGACTGGACGCTGTAATATGCGCGCCATGTCCTCGTCCGCCCGGCCCGCCCGGCCCACCCGCATCGATGGGACGTCCCTGCTCGACTGGGCGCGTCGCTGCGTCGCCGTCCTGGACCGGCGCCGCGAGGAAATCAACGAACTCAACGTTTTCCCCGTCCCCGATTCCGACACGGGCTCCAACATGGCCGCCACCATGTCCGCGGCGCTCGCCGAAGCGGAGTCCGCGGCGGAAGGCTCCTCTGATCAGCGCCTCGATGCGCATGACATCGCCATCGCTCTGGCCACCGGCGCGGTGCGCGGCGCGCGCGGCAACTCGGGCACCGTCCTGTCGCAGGTCCTGCGGGCCCTGGCGGAGGCGGCGGCCCCCGGCGGCTTCGGGGGCGAACACGTGCAGAAGGCCCTGAGCACCGCAGTCGAACACGTCGACCGGGCCATCGCCGATCCGGTGGAGGGAACCATTCTCACGGTCCTGCGCCAGGCCTCCGCCGCGGCGGGGCGGGAGAATCCCGACGACCTCGTCGGCGTCATCGTCGCCGCGGCCGACGCCGCTCGCCGGGCCCTCGAGCGCACGCCGTCGCAGCTGCCGGCCCTGCGTGAGGCGGGGGTCGTCGACGCCGGCGGGGCGGGACTGGTGTTGCTTCTCGACGCGCTCGTCGACGAAGTGTCCGGCGAGGCCCCCGAAGAACCCGATCTGCACGTCACCCCATCCACGCCGGAGGGCCCCGAGCTGGAGGTGATGCTGCTCGTCGACGTCGCCGCCGACCGGCTGGACGAGTTCCGCGCCACCATGCATTCGCTGGGCAATTCGCTGGTCATCGCCGGCGAGGGCGGCGACCGGCACATGATGCACATCCACTCCACCGACGCCGGCGCGGTCATCGAGGCCGTCCTGGATTACGGCCGCCCGGAGAACATCCGCATCGAGGTCATCGACGACGGTGCCGGTCACGGGGCCGCGCCGTCGCGGTCGCTGCTGGCCGTGGCGCCGACGGGTCCGATTTCCGAGCTGTTCGCCTCGGCGGGCGCGACGCCGGTGGGGCCGGACGGCGACGTCGTCGGTTCGATCCTCGGCGCCATCGCGGGTCTGCGCGGCGACGGCGACGTCCTACTGCTGCCCAACGGGTTGGTCGGCAACCGGGAGCTCATCCAGGTGGAGCTGGCGGCCCAGGCCGGCGGGCATTCGATCACCATCCTGCCGACGGCGACGCTGGCCAACGGGCTGGCCGCCGTCGCCGTGCACGACCCGACGATTCCGCTGGCCGTCGACGCCTACGCCATGAGCGAGGCGTCGGCGGGCATGCGCACCGCCACCCTCGGCGAGGCACCGAGCGCCGGGCTCACCGCCGCCGGCCCGTGCGCGAAGGGCGACGTGCTCGCCACCGTCGGCGGGGACATCCTCGTCGTGGGCGACACCGTCGCCGACGCCCTGACCCGCACCGTCGAGCTGATGCTGCGCTCCGGCGGCGAACTGGTCACGGTGTTGCTGGGCACCGGCGTCGACCCCGAGGCGGCCACGGCCCTGCGTCTGCGCCTGGAGGACGTCGCGCCGGGCGTCGATGTCACGGCCTACGCCGCCGACGGCATGGTCGAGCTCGCCCAGATCGGCGTCGAGTAGCGGGCGTCGGGAATGCTGGGCTGGTTGTCGACGGCGACGGCCATGACGCCGTTGCGGGAGGTCCTGGGCGCGAAGGCCGCGAAGAAGGTGAAGGACGCCCTCGGCGACACGTCGGTGGGCGAATTGCTTCGCCGCCTGCCCCAGCGCTACGCGACGCAGGGGCACAGTCTCAACGTCGATTACGCGCAGGTCGGGGAGTCGATCACGGCCGTGGTGGAGGTGGTCGGCGTCGTCACGCCGGACTCCGGTGACCAGTCGCAGCTGACCCCGAGGGGCAGGCCCCGCCAACCGTTGCGGATCATGGTCACCGATGGCGTGCGCACCATGCCCATGCCCATTTTCGGCCAGGCGTGGTTGGGCAAGGTGCTGCATTCCGGCACGCGGCTGCTGGTGCTGGGCACGCTCGGCGAGTTCCGGGGGCAGCCGCAGATCACCAACGCGGACATCCTGGTCATCGGCGCGGACGGCAAGCCGGGGGCGGCGACGGGGAAGCTGAAGAAGCTCATCGACGACGCCGACGGGATGGCGGAGCTCAGGGGTCTGCTGGCGCGGCCCTACCTGCCGATTCACCGGGGTCGCAAGGGCCTGTCGGGCATCCTGTTGGCGCTGTACATCCGGCGGGTGCTGCAGTGGTTGCCGCGCCAGGCCGAGCCGTTGCCGGAGTTTCCGTCGGCGCTGCCGGGGTTCGACGAGGCCCTGCGGGAGGCGCATTTCCCGGGCGTCGACGGCCCGTTGGCGGCGTTGAACCGACTCAAGTACGACGAGGCCCTGGAGTTGCAGCTGGCCCTGGCCCTGCGCCGCGCAGGCAACGCAGACCGGGTGGCGCCGGAGTGCCCGCCGACGGAGGTCGACGATGGCCGCGTTTCCCGTCTCGCCGCGAATCTGCCCTTCGAGCTCACCCGCGGCCAGGAGGCCGTGTTCGCCGACGTCTCCGCGGACTTGGCGCGCCCGGTGCCCATGAACCGTTTGCTGCAGGGCGAGGTCGGCTCCGGCAAGACGGTGGTGTCCCTGCTGGCGATGCTCCAGGTCCTCGATGCCGGCCGCCAGAGCGTGCTGCTCGCCCCGACGGAGGTCCTGGCGGCGCAGCATGCCCGCACCATTCGGGGGTTGCTTGACGACGCCGGCGTGGACGCGCGGGTCGCCCTGTTGACGGGCTCGATGTCGGTCGGGGAGAAGCGGGCGACGCTGCTGGACATCGTCACCGGTGAAGCGGGGATCATCGTAGGCACGCATGCGTTGCTGAGCGAGGGCGTGGATTTCTTCGACCTGGGGCTGGTGGTCATCGACGAGCAGCACCGGTTCGGCGTGCGCCAGCGCGACCGGCTGCGCGAGCGGGGGCGAGACGGCATGACGCCGCATGTGCTGGTGATGACCGCGACTCCCATCCCGCGCACCCTGGCCATGACCGTCTTCGGCGATCTCGACGTCTCCGAGCTGGCCGAGTTGCCGGGGCAGCGGCGGCAGGTGACCACGGTGGTGGTGCCGAGCGTCGAAAAGCCAACATGGGAGGCGCGCGCCTGGGAGGTCATCCGCGAGCAGGCCGCGTTGGGGCACCGGGCGTTCATCGTGTCGCCGCGCATCCTCGGCGAGGGCGAATCGGTGGAGGACAATTTCGACCTGGCGCGCCGCAACCTGCCGGGCGTCGACGTCGGATTCCTGCATGGGCGGATGACGCCGGAGGAGAAGGCCGCGGCGATGGCGGACTTCGTGACCGGTCGCACGTCGGTGCTGGTGGCGACGACGGTGATCGAAGTCGGCGTCGACGTCCCCGAGGCGACGGTGATGATGATCCGCCGCGCCGAAAGCTACGGCGTCTCCCAGCTCCACCAGCTGCGCGGACGCATCAGCCGCGGCGACCTGGAGGGCATCTGCTTCCTGTGCACCGAAACGTGGCAGGGCACGCCGGAGCGGGCCAGGCTCGACGCCATCGCGGAGACCAACGACGGTTTCCGGCTCGCCGAAATCGACGTGCGCACCCGCAAACACGGCGACGTGCTGGGCGAGGGACAGTCGGGTCTGGCCGCGGGCCTGGGGCTGCTCGACCTCGGCGAGGATGGCCGCATCATCGAGCGGGCGCGGAAGGACGCCGCCAAACTGGCCGCCGAGATGCCCGACTACGCGCGGCGGTTGACCTACGACATCACCGACGAACAGGCCGGGTACCTGGAGCGGAGTTGACCCGGATCCGCGCCATGCCGCGCCGCGTCCGTAGACTCGTGGCCATGAGCGAAACGAACGGTGACGACGGCGCCGTGGTCGTGTGCGCCCCCTTCGCGGGCGTGGCGCGGCTGCAGGTCGCCGAGGGCGACGACGTGACCGCCGGGGTGCCGGTCGCGGTGGTCGAGGCCGTGAAGCTGGAGGCCCCCGTGCCCGCGCCCTGCCCCGCGACGGTGGCGTCGGTGCTGGTGGAGGACTTTTCCGACGTCTCCGGCGGCGACCCGCTGGTGACGCTGACGCCGAAGGGCGACGGCCGATGACCCGCATCATCGCCGGCGTCGCGCGCGGCCGGAGGCTGGTGACCCCGAAGGGCGACGGCACCCGGCCGACGTCGGACCGGGCGCGGGAGGCGATCTTCTCGTCGTGGTCGTCGCGCTTCGGCATCGAGGGCACCACCGTGCTGGACTTGTTCGCCGGCTCCGGTGCGCTGGGCCTGGAGGCGGCGTCGCGCGGCGCGGACGAGGTCGTCCTGGTCGAGTCCGATGCCGCCGCGTGCCGGGCGATCCGGCGCAACATCGAAACCGTCGGCCATCCCCGGGTGAGCGTGGCGGAGATGAAGGCGTCGACGTACCTGGCCGGCGCCCCGGCCGATCATTTCGACCGGGTCATCGCCGACCCGCCCTATGAGCTGGCGGGGGAGGCGGTGACGGAGATGCTGGAGGTGCTGCGTCCGGCGTTGCGCGACGGCGCCGTGGTCACCGTCGAGCGTCACTCCGCCGACGACGAAACCGTCTGGCCGGCGGGATACGGCATCCTGGAGCAGAAGCTCAAACGCCGGATCCACGGCCTGGCCCGCTTCGACACCGCGATCTACCGACGAGGGGAAGACCGATGACCCATGCCTGTTGCCCCGGTTCGTACGACCCGCTGACCAACGGCCACCTCGACGTCATCCAGCGCGCCGCCGCGCTTTTCGACGAGGTCACCGTCCTGGTCACCCACAATCCGAACAAGCAGGGGATGTTCACCCCGGAGGAGCGGATGCGCCTGATCGAGGAGTGCACCGCCCACTTGGACAACGTCCGCGTCGATTCGTGGTCGAAGCTGCTGGTGGACTACACCACCGAGCGCGGCATCGCGACGTTGGTCAAGGGTCTGCGTTCGGCCATGGACTACGAGTACGAGGTACCCATGGCGCAGATGAACCGCCGCATGTCCGGCGTGGACACGCTGTTCATCGAGGCGGATCCGAAATACGGCCACGTGTCGTCGACCCTGATGAAGGAGGTCGTGCGCTACGGCGGCTCCGTCGAGGGGCTCGTGCCGGAGCCGGTGCAGAAGGCGCTTCGGGCGCGCCTGACCTAGGGGGAGCTCGTAGCGCAAAACGCCGTGGCCTGCAATCACCGCGAACATGCAGGTCATCGCGTAACCTGGGCGGCATGTACCGCGTTTTCGAATCCCTCGATGAACTTGTCCAGACCGTCGAGGAGGCCTATGGCGTTCCGATGACGGCCAACTGCATGGTGCCGCGGCGCGATGTGCTGGTGCTTCTCGACGAACTGCGCAACGCCTTCCCCGCGGAGCTGGACGACGCCCAGGACGTGCTCGATCAGCGCGACGTCATCATCGGCGACGCCGAGGCGTCGGCCGCCGAGTCGATTGCGGCGGCCGAGGAGGAGGCCCGCCGGATCATGGACGAGGCCGAGGACCGGGCCCGCCGCATGGTGGAGGACGCCGAGAATCGCGCTCACGCCACCGTCGCCGAGGCCCAGGAGGAGGCGGCCCGTCGCCGCGAGGACGCCGACCGCGAGTACCACCAGGTCACCGAGCGCGCCGCTGCGGAGGCCGACCGTCTGATCGCGTCCGGCAACGCGGCCTACGACCGTTCCGTCCAGGACGGCCTGGCCGAGCAGGAGCGCCTGGTGTCGGAGTCGACGGTGGTCCACGAGGCCAACGAGGAGGCCCGCCGGGTCATCGAGTCCGCCTACGCCGATTCGAAGCGTCTGCGCGGCGAATGCGACGTGTACGTCGACGACAAGCTCGCCGAGTTCGAGGCGTCGCTGTCGGAGACCCTGCGTTCGGTCGGCCGCGATCGCGCCGCGCTGCGCAAGGGCGCCGGCGCCTCCGGTGCGATGGGCGACCGCGAGGGTCGCGATGGCCGCGACGACTACGGTTCGGACCGCCAGTACGATCACGGCGGCGACTACCGACGCTGACTCCGACCGCCGGGGTGGGAACCCGGCGGGGGAGGTAGGATGACGGCATTATGAGTGCCGATTCCCCTTTCGTGTTTGACGTGGGCCGGGTGCTGCGCGAAGGCGCCCCCGAGCCCTTTTCCCGTGTCGGCGATTCCCCCGAGCGCATCGGCGCCGAGATGATCGCGGTGCAGCCGGGGACCGAGGTCCGTCTCGACGGCGTGATCACCCCGCTCGGCGGTGGCGTGCTCGTCGACGCCGATGTCCGGGCTCCGCTGACGGGCCAGTGCGTGCGGTGCCTCGGCGATCTGTCCGATGAACTCGACATCCACGTGTCCACCGTCTTTTCGGCGGGCGAGGGGTTCGTCGTCTCCGATGGCGAAGACGACGACGAGGATGTCGCCGACGACGTTCCCGCGCTCGTGGGCGACCTGGCGGACATCACGCAGGCCGTCATCGACGAGGTGGTGCTGTCGCTGCCGTTCAACCCGACGTGCGAGACGATCGAGGATCGCCCGTGCTGCGGCGACGAGACCGGGGTGCCCGCGCCCGATGGAGTATCCGGTGAGCAGGAAAACGCTCCCGATCCGCGGTGGGCGGGTCTGGCCGAGAAATTCGGTGACCTGCGCTCCGACGATGCTGCGGATGCCGGGGAGGGCAAGTGAGCAGGAAGCGGCGCCTGAGCGGTGAGGCGGCGCGGCAGGCGGCGTTCACGTCGGTCGACCATGCCCCGTTGCTGGAGCGTCTGGGGGTCGAGCTCGAGGACGATCGCCTGTGCCTGGCGTTGACGCATCGCAGCTTCGCCAACGAAAACGGCAACCTGTCCAACAACGAGCGCCTGGAGTTCCTGGGTGACGCGGTGCTGGGCATGTGCGTCGCCGAGGAGCTGTACCGGCGTTTCCCGGACCGGGCGGAGCAGGACATTTCGAAGATGCGCGCCGGCGTGGTGAACATGTACGCCCTGGCCGATCTGGCGCGGCGCATCGAGCTGGGCCCGCACATTCTGCTGGGCCGCGGCGAGAAGGCCACGGGTGGCGCCGACAAGCATTCGATTCTGGCGGACACGGTGGAGGCGCTGCTCGGCGCGATCTACCTGCAGCATGGTTTCGAGACGTCGAAGGCGACGGTGTTGCGGTTGTTCGACGCGATGATCGACGAGGCCCCGACGCAGTCGCGCGGCCGGGACTGGAAGACGCTGCTGCAGGAGCGGCTGTCGGCGAAGAAGCTGCCGGCCGCCGAGTACGTGGTCAGTTCGGAGGGCCCGGATCATGCCCGGACGTATTCCGTGGAGCTGCTCGTCGATGGCGTCGTGCGCGGCCGGGGGACGGGCGCGACGAAGAAGGAAGCCGAGATGCTCGCCGCGCACGAAGCGCATACGGCGCTGGGTTAGGGGAGCGGGGTGCCCGAACTTCCCGAGGTGGAGACCATCCGCCTGGGTCTCGATCCCCACGTCCGCGGTCGTCGCATCACCGGGGCGCGGGTGCTGCGCGACCGTGCGGTGCGCCGCCAGCCCGGTGGCGAAGGCGAGTTCGCCGCGCGCCTGGTGGGCCGCACGATCACGGGTACGGGGCGGCGCGGCAAGTTTTTGTGGCTGTCGCTTGACGACGAGTCGACGTTGCTCATCCATTTGGGGATGAGCGGTCAACTCATCATTCCCGGGCCCGATACGCCGCCGTCGCCGCATGTCCGGACTGTGGTGGAACTCGATGGCGCGACGCTGCAGTTCCGCGATCAGCGCACCTTCGGGTGGGTGTGGGCCTGCGACGCCGACGCCGACGGTGTTCCGGTTCCGGCGTCGCACATCGCCCGCGATCTGATGGATCCGCGCGTCGATCCGGTGGCCCTGGCGCACGTCATCCGGCGGCGCACCAGCGGCATCAAGCGGGTGCTGCTCAACCAGGAGGTGGTCTCGGGCATCGGCAACATCTACGCCGACGAGATGTTGTGGGCGGCCCGGGTCCACGGGGAAACTCCGGCCGACGAGGTGTCGGTGCGCACCCTGGCCAAGCTGCTGCGCGCCGGGCGCGAGGTGATGGGGCGGGCGATCGTGGTCGGCGGCACCAGCTTCGACGCCCTGTACGTCAACGTCAACGGCGAGTCCGGGTACTTTGCCCGGGACCTGGAGGCCTACGGCCGCGAGGGTGAGCCGTGCGGTCGCTGCGGCGCTCCCATCGTGCGCGCGACGTTCATGAACCGTTCCAGTTTCTTCTGTCCGCGTTGCCAGCGGCTCCCCCGAAAGGCCGCATGATTCACCACGTCACCGATTCCGCGGCAGAGTCCGCGCACGCGCCCCTCGACCGCATCGCCGGGTTCGTCCGGCACGGTTGGGTCCGCGCCGTCATCGTCGTCGCGTTTGCGGCGTTGGCGGCGACGAAGCTCATCGATTATTCCGGGCGGCCTCGTTATTTCCTCGACGCCGACGTCTACGCGGTGGGCGGGCGTCGCCTCCTCGACGGTTTGCCGCTGTACGACGGCGCCTTCCCGACGTCCACGGACGTCTGGTTGCCGTTCACGTACCCGCCGGTTGCCGCGGTGCTTTTCGCGCCGCTTGCGATGATCCCGCTGCAGCTGACGTTTCTGCTCGTCGCGGCCGCATCGATGGCGTCGCTGTGGTGGGTGCTGCGGGTGGTCGTCGTCAAGCTCGGGGGCCTGCGCGTCGTCGACGCGGGATGGCTTGCGCTGGCGTTGACCGCCGCCCTGCTGTGGTTCGGGCCGGTGCACACGACCATCGGGTTCGGCCAGATCAACGTCATCTTGATGATGCTCGTGACCATCGACGTCCTCGTCGTCCCGCCCCGCTTCCGGGGGCTGCTCACCGGTGCTGCGATCGCGATCAAGCTGACGCCGGCGGTGTTCGGTCTGTGGTTCCTGCTGCGACGGGACTGGGCCGGCATCGCGCGCATCGCGGCGTCGGCCGGCGGGCTGACGCTCCTCGGGCACCTGGTCGTGCCGGCCGATTCCACGAAGTATTGGCTGGACACGCTGGCCGACACCGGCCGCATCGGCGGGCCGATGTACGCCTCGAACCAGTCCATCGACGCCGAGTTGTGGCGCCTGGGCCTGCACACCGACGACGGCGGTTCGGGATTGTGGCTGGCGCTGGTGCTGGTTGCGTTTCTGGCCACGGTCGCCGTCATGGTGCGTTTGCTTCACGACGGGCACCCGTTTCTCGCGGCTTGCGCCAACGCGCTGTTCGGTCTGCTGGCCTCGCCCGTGTCGTGGTCCCACCACTGGGTGTGGGTGCCGGTGATGCTCGTCGCCGTGGCCGTCCTGGCGTTGCGCGGGACGGATGTCGGGGTTCTGCCGTGGGTTTTCGTGGCCTCCGGGTTGGTGTGCTTCGCCCTCGAACCCCAGGCGTTGGCCCCCGCCGAACAAGGCCGTGAACTGGACTGGAGCATGTTCTGGCACGTGGCCGGCAACTCGTACCTGTGGTGGGCGATCGCCGCGACGGTGATGCTCCGGTTCCTGTCAAGGCGTTTACCCGCCGTCGACGGGGGTCTAGAGTTCCATCCATGACCTGGATGGAAAGCGCCACGAGCGCGGTGACGGCCTGGAACGACAAGTACTGGCTGTTCATGATCGGATTGCTCGTCGCGACGGGCCTGTACTTCTGCGCCAGGACGTTTGTGGTGCAGATCCGCTACCTGCCGGACATGTTCCGCGCCATCGGCGAAAAGCCGTCGGAGATTTCCGAGGGCGTCAAGGGAATCTCCAGCTTCAAGGCGTTCACCATTTCCGCGGCGTCGCGCGTGGGCACCGGCAACGTCGCCGGCGTGGCGGTGGCCATTTCCACCGGCGGCCCCGGTGCGGTGTTCTGGATGTGGCTGCTGGCCATCATCGGCGGCGCGACCAGTTTCGTGGAGTCGACGCTGGCGCAGCTGTACAAGGTGAAGGACCGGGATTCCTACCGGGGCGGTCCGGCGTACTACATCACCCGTGGCCTGGGCGAGAAGTTCCGGTGGCTGGCCGTCCTCTTCGCCCTGGCCATCACCGTGACCTACGGCTTCGTGTTCAACGCCGTGCAGTCGAACTCCATCACCGCCGCCGTCGCCGAATCCACCGGGCGGGATTCGACCGGCATGAAGACCGCCATCGGCCTGGTGCTCGCCGCGGCGACGGGCGTGATCATCTTCGGCGGCGTGCAGCGCATCTCGAAGTTCACGCAGGTCGTCGTGCCCGTCATGGCCGTCGCCTACATCGCCCTGGGCCTGATCGTGCTGGCCATCAACTGGCGCGAGGTGCCGGGGATGCTGGCGCTCATCGTCGAGCACGCCCTGGGGATCCGGGAGATCGCCGGTGCGGCCGTGGGTACGGCGATCATGCAGGGCATGCGCCGCGGTCTGTTCTCCAACGAGGCCGGCATGGGCTCCACCCCGAACGCCGCGGCGACGTCGTCGGTGTCGCACCCGTGCAAGCAGGGTCTGATCCAGACCCTCGGCGTGTACTTCGACACGATCATCGTCTGCACCGTCACCGCCGTCATCATCCTGCTGTCGAACCCGGAGTACGGAACGGACGCGGAAGGCACGGCGCTGACGCAGGCGGCGCTGGCCGCGCAAGTCGGCGGGTGGGCGATTCACGCGGTGACGGTGATCATCTTCTTCCTGGCGTTTTCGTCGATCATCGGCAACTACTACTACGCCGAGGCCAACGTGCCCTTCCTCAACGGAAGCAAGACGGTGCTCAACGTCGTGCGCGCGTTGATCATGCTGTGCGTGCTCGGCGGGGCGTTGGGCTCGGTGCCGCTGGTCTGGGCCCTGGCCGACGTGTTCTCCGCGGTGATGGCGACCATCAACCTCGCCGCGATCCTGCCGCTGGGCGGGGTGGCCGTCGCGCTGCTGGGCAATTTTGCGGCGCAGAAGGCCAAGGGACTCAACCCCGTGTTCCACCGGGACGATCTGCCGGGCATCCGGGGTCACGCCAACATCGAATGCTGGGACGGCTCCGACCCCATGACCGTGCGCGCCGACGCCGGTGGTTCCGCCGAGGTCACCCGATGACCGACGCACCCGTTCGCCTTACCGCCTGGGTCCACGGGCACGTGCAGGGCGTCGGGTTCCGGTGGGCCGCCCGCGTGCGCGCCCTGGAGCTGGGCCTGACCGGTTACGCGAAGAACTACCCGGATGGCCGGGTGCTGGTCATCGCGGAAGGGCCCGCCGCAGCCTGCGATGAGTTGATCGCCTGGCTGGAGGGCCCGGCCGCCCCGGGCTCGGTGTCGACGGTCGTCGCCGACGTCGGCGCCGCCCGGGGCGGTTACGAGGGATTCGCCAGAAAGTAGGGGCGCCGTCCGCCTACGACGCCGCGGCCGCGAGGAACTCGCGAATCTCCGCGACGGCGGCGAGATGATCCTCCCGATGTTCCCCGGGATCGAGGACGCGGAGGACGCGGGCGCCCTGCTCGCCGACGCTGAGGAGCCGCTCGTCGGCGGTGCCGGTGATCTTGACCCATCCGATGGCGGCGGCGATGCGGGCCTGGGCTTCGGCGGCCAGCGCATGCACCTCCGCCGGGTTCTGCGCGACCCAGGCCCGCACGTCGTCGTCGCCGGCGCCGAACAACTCCGGGGCGATGCCGAAGTCCCAGTCGGACAGGAGTTCATGGAGCGCGACGAGAGCGTCGACGGCGTCACCGTCGGATTCGGCCAATTCCTCGAGGACGACCAGGACGTCGGCGCCGGAGTCGTTGCCGAAGGGGGCGAACTCGTCGATCTCGGAGTAGAAGCGCTCGGGCGCGAGTTCGACGAACCGGGGATGGCTGGTGCGCGGGGACAGCCCCTCATCCGGATCGGTCACGTGGATGCTCATGCGGGCATGATATCCCGGCCACGGGTGGCGCGCGCGGTGCAATAAAGGCCCGCGACATGGCACAATGATCAGCCGTGCACCTCAAATCGCTGACCCTCAAAGGATTCAAGTCCTTCGCGTCGGCGACCACGCTGAAGTTCGAGCCGGGCATCTGCGCGGTCGTCGGCCCGAACGGCTCCGGCAAGTCCAACGTCGTCGACGCCCTGGCGTGGGTGATGGGCGAGCAGGGCGCGAAGACGCTGCGCGGCGGGAAGATGGAGGACGTCATCTTCGCCGGCACGTCGGGCCGCAAGCCGTTGGGCCGCGCCGAGGTGACGCTGACCATCGACAATGCCGACGGAGCCCTGCCGATCGGTTATTCCGAGGTGTCGGTGACGCGCCGCATGTTCCGCGACGGCGCCAGCGAGTACGAGATCAACGGTTCGCGCTGTCGGCTCATGGATGTCCAGGAGTTGCTCAGCGATTCCGGCATCGGCCGGGAGATGCACGTCATCGTCGGTCAGGGACGGCTGTCCCAGATCCTGGAGTCGCGGCCGGAGGAGCGCCGCGCGTTCATCGAGGAAGCCGCCGGCGTGCTCAAGCACCGGCGTCGCAAGGAAAAGGCCCAGCGCAAGCTGCAGTCGATGCAGGGCAATCTCGATCGGCTCGAGGATCTGGTCGGCGAGTTGCGTCGTCAGCTCAAGCCCCTGGCCCGGCAGGCGGAGGCCGCCCGTCGCGCGCAGACCGTGCAGGCGGATCTGCGGGAGGCGAAGTTGGCGTTGGCGGCGGCCGATCTCGTCGCGTTGCGGGAAGCGCTTGACGACGCCGCCGAGCAGGCCAGAATGGTCGCCGCGAAGGTGACGGCCGAGGAGCAGGTGGCCGAAGCCGCGGCCGAACGGCGCGATGAGCTCGAGGCGGAGTTGGAGGACCTGGTCCCGCGCGCCGACGCCGCCCGCGACCTGTGGTTCCGTTTGTCCGCGTTGGCCGAGCGGGTGGGGGCGACCCGCCGCATCGCCGCCGACCGTGCCGCCGATGCGGGGCCCGTGCCGTGGACGGGGCAGGATCCGGAGGAGTTGGAGGCCCGCGCCGAGCGCGCCGCCGCCGAGGAAGAGGAGCTGGCGGAGGCGGAAGCGGAGGCCCGCGAACGACTCGAGTCGGTCCGGGACGTGCTGGGCGAGGCCGAGGACGCCTTCCGCGCCGCCGAATCCGAGCACATGGCGCAGGTCCGGGCGTTGGCCGACCGGCGTGAGGGCGTCGTGCGCCTCGTCGCCGCCGAGGAATCGCTGCGTGCACGCATCGAGTCGGCCGAAGCCGAATCCGCGCGTCTGGCCGAGCACGTCGCCGAGGCCGGGCAGCGCCGTGACGACGCCGCCGACGCCCTCGACGACGCCGCCGAAGCGTTGGCCGAAGCCGAAACCGCCGGTCCCGAGCTCGCCCGCGCCCACGAGCGCGCCGACGCCGAGTCCGCCGCCGCCACCGCGCGGGTGAAGGAATTGCGTGACCGGGAGCGGACGCTGGAAAAGACCGTGTCGGGCCTGTCCGCCCGCATCGAGGCGCTCGACGCTTCGCGCCGGGCCGCCGCCACCGACGGCGCGGGGTGGTTGCGCGACACCCACGGCCTGCCGCCGTTGTCCGGTGCCCTGCACGTCACGGGCGGGTGGGATTCCGCCATCGCCGCCGCCCTCGGCCCCGCCGCGGAAGCCCTGGTCGCCGGCGACGAGGGCGCGCCGGATCACTCGGCCGACGACTTGATCTCCCAGCTCGCCGACGCCGAAGCCGGCCACGCCACCATCTTGGAACCCCGGGCGGGCGAGGGGTGGCGCCTCGACGTCGACGTCCCTCCGGGGTGCACGTGGGCGCTCGACGTCGTCGACCATCCGGCGGAGCTGGCGGCCGCGTTGTCGGCGCTGCTCGTCGACGTGGTGCTGTGCCCCGACGCCGCCACCGCCCGCCGCGTGGTCGACGAGGACAACCGGTTGCGCGCCGCCACCGCCGACGGACGTCTCCATGGGCCGGGGTGGGTGTCCGGCGGTGCCGGCGGCGCGCGGTCCAGCGTGGAGATCGGCGCGGTCATCGCGGCGGCGGAAGAGGAATTGGCCGCCGCCCGCGCCGATCTCGCCGATCTGGCCGGCGTACTGTCCGGTGCGGCCGCCGAGGAGGAGGATCGCCGCACCGACGCCGCAGCGGCCCGCGCCGCCCTGCGCGAACACGAGCGCGGCCTGAAGGCGCTGAAGGACGCCCGCACCCGCGCCCAGTCGCAGTTGGCGGGGGTCGACCACGACGCCGAGCGCGCCGCCGCCCGCCGCGAAGAGGCCGAGTCCCGGCTGGTGACCCTGCGCGCCGAACTCGACGAGGTTTCCGACCGTCTGGCCCGCGTCGACGACGATCCGGCCGAGGGCGAGCCCTCCACGGAGGAACGCGACCACGCCGCCGCGGCGCTCGCCCAGGCCCGCGCGATGGAAACCGAGGCCCGGCTGGCGTTGCGCACGGCGGAGGAACGCTCGGGCGGAGTGCGGGGCAAGGCCGAACGGCTTCGTCGTCAAGCAATGTCGGAACGCCAGGCCCGCGCCCGCCACGAAGCTGCCCAGGTGCGCCGGGAACGCTCCCGCCTGCTGGCCGCGACCGTCGCCGAGTTGTCCGGCGACGTCGCACAGCAGGTGTCGGTGTCGCTGGAACGCGCCGCCGCCGACCGCGACGAACTCGACGCCGCCCGCAAGGCCATCGGCGCCGAGTTGAACAAGGCCCGCGCCGACGCCTCGGCCGCCGCCAAACGCGTCGCCGAACTCACCGACGGCGCCCACCGCGGCGACATCGCCCGCGCCGAAGCGCAGCTGCGCGTCGACCAGGCGGAGGAGACCATCGTCGATCAGCTCGGGGTGCCCGTCGCCGACCTGCTCGAATCCCACGCGCCGGGGGAGGACTTCGACCGCGCCGAAGCCGAGGCCCGTCTCAAACGCGCCGAGAAGGACCTCCGGGTGCTCGGCCGCGTCAACCCGCTGGCGCTGGAGGAATTCAAGGCGATGGAGGAACGCCACGACTTCCTGGCCACCCAGCTCGACGACGTCCGCCGCGCCCGCGCGGACCTGCTCGACGTCGTGGAGGAAGTCGACGACACCATCCTGCGCCTGTTCACCGAGGCCTGGCTCGACGTGGAGCGGGAGTTCCCGAAGGTGTTCGACACGCTGTTCCCCGGCGGCGAGGGGCGGCTGGTCCTCACCGAACCCGACGACATGCTGACCACCGGCATCGAGGTGGAGGCACGCCCGCCGGGCAAGAAGGTCAAGCGCCTGTCGCTGCTGTCCGGCGGCGAGAAGTCGCTGACGGCGCTGGCGATGCTCGTGGCCATCTTCCGCGCCCGGCCGAGCCCGTTTTACGTCCTCGACGAGGTCGAAGCCGCGCTTGACGACGTCAACCTGCGGCGCCTCATCGCCCTGCTGGAGGAATTGCGCGAATCGTCGCAGCTCATCGTCATCACGCACCAGAAGCCGACGATGGACGTGGCCAACGTGCTCTACGGCGTGACCATGCGCGGCGATGGCGTGACGCGGGTGATTTCGCAGCGGATGTCGCCGGATTCGCACAGCTAGCGGGAGCCGTCCGGGTATACGGTTGGGGCATGAGCATCATCGCCCGGGACGTGCGCAGGAAATTCGGCGACCACGTGGCCGTCGACCACGCCGACGTCGACGTTGCGCCGGGCCGGATCACCGGTTTGATCGGCCCCAACGGCAGCGGCAAGACGACGTTGCTGCTGGTCCTCGCCGGCCTGCTGGCGCCGGATGCGGGCAGCGTGGAGGTCGCCGGCGCCGATCCCTCCGTCGACGGTCCGGGGGCCCGGGCCCGCATCGGGTGGATGCCCGATCAGGTGGGCACGTGGGAGACCCTGACGTCGCACGAGATCGTCGCGAGCTTCGGCCGCCTCTACGGTCTGTCGCGCGGCGATGCCGATGCGCGGGCCATCGAGTTGCTCGCCGAGGTTGGGTTGTCGGAGTTCGCCGGGGCGCGCGTGCGCGTGTTGTCGCGCGGCCAGAAGCAGCGGCTGTCGCTGGCCCGGGCCCTCGTCCATGATCCGGCGGTGCTGCTTCTCGACGAACCGGCCTCCGGGCTCGACCCCGATTCGCGGGTGGCGCTGCGGCGCATTTTGCGGCGTCGGGCGGATGCGGGGGCGGCGATCATCGTCAGTTCCCACCTCCTGCCGGAGCTGGAGGAGATGGTCGACGACGTCATCATGATGCGCGACGGCCGCACCGTGCCGGCCGACTCCGACGCCCGGGCGCCCCTGTGGCGGTTGGCCGTCGCCGGGCCGGGCGAGGCGCTGCGCGGCTGGGCCGACACCGAAGACCCTGCGCTCGGCATCGTGCTGGGTGGCTCGGACCCCGGCGACGGGCCGGGAATGGAGTGGGCGGATTTCTCCGCCGAACCGCAGGAAGCGTCGGCGGCGTTGGCCCGCGCGCTGGCCGCCGGAGTGGTGGTGGCGTCCTTCGGCCGCAGAACGTTGGAATCCCGATACCTGGAATGGGGTGCGCGACGATGAACGCGATGCGAGAGGTGCTGTCCCTCGAATTGACGCAGCGGGCCCGGTCGACGAGATGGCGGGTGCTGCTGGTCGCCTGGTTCGTCGTGCTCGTGGGCACGGTGGTGCTGCAGACGCTGTTCTTCGATTCGGTGGGCCCGGGCGTGATGGGCGACGAATCCACGTGGACCCGGTCGTCGGCGGAGGCCATCGCCACCGGCACGCTGCTGTTCGTGCTGCTGGTGGGCCTGCTGGTGGCGCCCGCGCAGACGGCGACGTCCATCAACGGAGACCGCCGCGACGGGGTGCTCGCCCTCGTCCAGGCGGCGCCCGTGTCGACCTGGGCGGTGGCCGTCGGCAAGCTCCTGGCCGCCTGGCTGGCGTCGCTGGCCTTCCTGCTGGTGTCGCTGCCGGTGCTCGTGTGGACGGTGATCCGCGGTGGCCTGACATGGTGGGCGCTGCTGCTGGGCGTGGCCGTGGTGGCGCTGCTGTTGCTGGCGGTGTCCGGCATGGGGTTGGGCTTGTCGGCGCTGACGCCGCGGACCGCGTCGTCGACGATGCTGTCCTATCTCATCGTGGCGGTGCTCACGGTCGGCCTGCCCCTGGTGTTCGCGCTGTCGATGCCGCTGACCGAGCACCGCGAAACCCGCCAGGTCGCCTACCTGACCAGGTACGACGACAATCTCGACCTCGACGACCCGGCCAGCTGGTGCCGCGAGGAGGTCACCCCGGTGTCGACGATGGACACCCGTTCCATCGCATGGCTGCTCCTGCCCAATCCCGTCGTCGTGCTTTCCGACGCCTTGCCCCATTCCGGAGACGCCCCGGGGGTGACCAACATCGTGCGCAACGTCGTGGACCGGTCCTTCCGGGCGCCCGAGAGGCAGCCGGAGACGTGCGCCGAGCTTGCCGAATCGATGCGGGAGTCGGGCGGCGACCCGATCCTCCAACCGGCGTCGGATCCCGGCAACGGCGCGCCGGGCTGGAAGTGGGGGCCGGGTTTGGCGGTCAACCTGCTGCTCGGCGGGGCCGGCGTCGCCGTGGCGCACCGGCGGTTGAAGGTGCCCGCGGGCGAGCTGCCCAAGGGAGTGCGCATCGCCTGACGGGCGCGAACCTGCAAGACTGGGGTCATGACGGTTACGCAATGGATCATTCTCGCCGCGGTTGTCGTGGTGCTGCTGCTGGTGATTCTGCTTCTGGTGGGCCTGGCCCGCCGGAAGAAGAACACCATCTCGTTCGAGGAGAAGAAGGCTCCCGAACAGCTGACTCAGCAGGAAAAGTCCGGCAATTACCAGGCCCAGGGTGGTTTCAACTTCGCCCCGGCCACGCCGACGACGAAGCCGGAGAAGCAGCCGGACCTGCTTCCCGGCCAGGAGCTGGGCACCCCGCCGGCGAAGCCGACGCCGCCGACCCCGCCGGTGCCGCCGCGTCTGGAGGAACCGGAGCCCGAGCCCGAGCCGGAGCCGGAGCCCACGCCTGAACCGGTCGCCGAACCGGAGCCGGAACCGGAACCGGAGCCCGAGCCGGAACCCGAAGTCGAGCCCGTCGAGACCGAGGTCATCGAACCGGAGCCCGAGCCCGAGCCCGAACCGGAACCGGAGGTCGTCCGCGAGCCGGTCGCCGACACCGCCCCCGTGGAGGATCGTCCCGCCGACGTTCCCGACGAGGAGACCGAGGCGGTCGCGCCGGTCGAGCCGGAGCAGAAGCTCGACGACATCGAGCCGACCGAGGGCCGCATTTCCCGCCTGCGCGGTCGTCTGTCCCGTTCGCAAAACGCCATCGGCCAGTCGGTGCTGGGCATCCTCGGCGCCGGCGATCTCGACGAGGACGCGTGGGAGGAGATCGAGGACACGCTGATCATGGCGGACCTCGGCACCGCCGCGACGATGAACGTGGTGGACAAGCTGCGCGAGCGCATCGCCTCCCGCGGCGTCGGTTCCGAGGCCGAGGCCCGCGCCCTGCTGCGCGAGGTGCTCATCGAAGAGTGCGGCCCCGACATGGACCGTTCCATTCGCGCCCTGCCGCACGAGGGCAAGCCGGCCGTCGTGCTCGTCGTCGGCGTCAACGGCACGGGCAAGACCACCACCACCGGCAAGCTCGCCCGCGTGCTCGTCGCGCAGGGCCACGATGTTCTGCTCGGCGCGGCCGACACGTTCCGCGCCGCCGCCGCCGACCAGCTGGAGACCTGGGGCCGCCGCGTCGGCGCCACCACCGTCCGCGGACCCGAGGGCGCCGACCCGGCGTCCATCGCGTTCGACGCGGTGGCCAAGGGCATCGACGACCAGGCCGACGTCGTCCTCATCGACACCGCCGGCCGCCTGCACACCAAGACCGGCCTGATGGATCAGCTGGGCAAGGTCAAGCGCGTCGTGGAGAAGAAGGCCGCCGTCGACGAGGTGCTCCTGGTCCTCGACGCCACCGTCGGCCAGAACGGCCTGATGCAGGCCCGCACGTTCCGCGACGTCGTCGACATCACCGGCGTGGTGCTGACCAAGCTCGACGGCACCGCCAAGGGCGGCATCGTCTTCCAGGTCCAGCGCGAACTCGGCGTGCCGGTCAAGCTCGTCGGCCTCGGCGAGGGCGCCGACCACCTGGCGCCCTTCGAACCCGAGGGCTTCGTCGACGCGCTGCTGGGGTAACATCCGCGAAACATGAACCCGCCGATCGGTGACGGAAACGTAACCGGTCGGCGGGTTCCGTCGTAACACGGCCGTTGGATCATCATCTCGTTCCCGACACCGACAAGGATCAAAGGAGACGTGATGACACCGGATACGGTTGCGCTCAACTCCGGAAACGCGGCATGGATGCTCGTTTCCGCTTCGCTCGTGCTGCTGATGACGCCGGCCCTGGCCATGTTCTACGGAGGCATGACCGGCCGTCGCGCAGTGCTCAACATGATGATGATGTCCTTCGGGGCGCTCGGCGTGGTCGGCGTCGTCTACGTGCTGTGGGGCTGGTCGATGTCCTACGGACCGACGTCGTGGGCCGGCATCGTGGCCGACCCGTTCGAGCAGTTCGGCTTGGCCGGGCAGATCACCGATGATGCCGGCCGATACATCGAAGGCGCCAACGGGTACGCCAACGTCATCGACATCGGCTTCCAGCTGACGTTCGCCGTCATCTCTACCGCGCTGATCTCCGGCGCGCTGGCGGGGCGCGTGAAGTTCGGCACGTGGCTGGTGTTCAGCGGCCTTTGGGCGACGTTCGCCTACTTCCCGATGGCCCACATGGTGTGGGGCGGCGGTTTGCTCGGAGAATCCGCGTCTTCGCTGTCGGCGATGCTCTTCGGCACCGTCACCGAAGGCGGTGAGACCGTCGCGGCCGTCGCGCCGATCGACTTCGCCGGCGGCACCGTCGTCCACATCAACGCCGGCATGGCCGCCCTGGTGCTCGCCCTGGTCGTCGGCCGCGGCCACGGATTCGGCCGTGAGGCGCACCGGCCGCACAACCTGCCGCTGGTCATGAGCGGCGCGGCCCTGCTGTGGTTCGGCTGGTTCGGTTTCAACGGCGGCTCCGCCTTCGCCGCCGACGGTCTCGCCGGCCTGGCGTGGCTCAACACCACCGCGGCCACCGCCGCGGCGATGCTCGGCTGGCTCGTCGTCGAACGCGTCCGCTACGGCCACTTCACCTCGCTCGGCGCGGCGTCGGGCGTCGTCGCCGGTCTGGTCGCCATCACCCCGGCCGCCGGTGCGCTGACGCCGGTGACCTCCCTGATCCTCGGTGCCGTGGGCGGTGCGCTGGCGTGCCTGGGCGTGTCGCTGAAGTACCGCTTCGGTTTCGACGACTCGCTCGACGTCGTCGGCGTCCACCTGGTCGCCGGCCTGTGGGGCACCGTCGGCGTCGGCCTGCTGGCCTCCGGCGAGGGACTGCTCACCGGCGGCGGCGTTTACGGCCTGAAGCTCTTCGCCATCCAGGTGATCGTCGCGGTGGTCGCGATGGCCTTCAGCGGCATCGTCACCGTCGTCATCGCCCTCGGCCTGAAGGTGACGATGGGCTGGCGCATCGACGAGGACGACGAACGCGGCGGCGTCGACGACGCCGAGCACCGCGAAACCGCCTACGACGGTTCCACCGCCATCCCCGTCACCCTGACCCGCTGATCCACCGACCCTCCGACCCGCGGAGAAACGCGGGGGAAAAGGAAATCACCGACATGAGGCTCATCACGGCGATCATCAAGCCCACCACGCTCGAGGACGTCCGGGCGGCGCTGGAGGAACTGGGCGTCTCCGGCCTCACGGTCGCGGAGGTCCGCGGCTTCGGCGCCAAAAGGGCCAGGTCGAGGTCTACCGCGGAACGGAGTACCTGGTCGACTTCGTCGAAAAGCTCCGCCTGGACGTGGTCGTGCCCGATGACCTGGCCGAGGCCGCCCTCGACGCGGTCGCCGAGGCGGCCCGCACGGGCTCCATCGGCGACGGCAAGGCCTGGGCCACCGAGGTCACCGGCGCGGTGCGGGTGCGCACCGGCGAACGCGGCGAGGCCGCCCTGCGGTGATCGGCCGGTCGGCGGGTATGGTGGGAAAGCCATGTCCATGACACCGACACCATCAGGGAGATCGACCACCCGTGTTTGAATCACTCTCCGAACGGCTCACAGGGGCACTGAAGGATCTTCGGGGCAAGGGGCGTCTGTCCGAGGCGGACATCAACGCCACCGCCCGCGAGATCCGACTCGCCCTCCTCGAAGCCGACGTCTCCCTGCCCGTGGTGCGCGCCTTCATCAAGCGCATCAAGGAGCGCGCCGCGGGCGCGGAGGTCTCCCAGGCGCTGAACCCGGCGCAGCAGGTCATCAAGATCGTCAACGAGGAACTGATCCAGATCCTCGGCGGCGACACCCAGCGGCTGCGCCTGGCGAAGAACCCGCCGACGGTGATCATGCTCGCCGGCCTCCAGGGCGCCGGCAAGACCACGCTGGCCGGCAAGCTGGCCAAGCACCTGGCCGGCCAGGGACACACCCCGATGCTGGTGGCTTGCGACCTCCAGCGCCCGGGCGCCGTCCAGCAGTTGCAGATCGTCGGCGAACGCGCCGGCGTGCCCACCTTCGCGCCGGACCCCGGCACGTCGATGGATTCCCACGACCACGAGATGGGCACCTCCCACGGCGACCCCGTGGCCGTCGCCCAGGCCGGCATCGAGGAAGCCAAGCGCATCCAGCACGACGTGGTCATCGTGGACACCGCCGGCCGCCTGGGCATCGACGAGACCCTGATGACCCAGGCCCGCGACATCCGCGACGCCATCAACCCGGACGAAGTCCTCTTCGTCATCGACGCGATGATCGGCCAGGACGCCGTCGTCACCGCCGAAGCCTTCCGCGACGGCGTCGACTTCACCGGCGTGGTGCTGACCAAGCTCGACGGCGACGCCCGCGGTGGCGCGGCCCTGTCGATCCGCGAGGTCACCGGCAAGCCGATCATGTTCGCCTCCACCGGCGAAAAGCTGGAGGACTTCGACGTCTTCCACCCGGAGCGCATGGCCAGCCGCATCCTGGGCATGGGCGACATGCTCAGCCTCATCGAGCAGGCCGAGCAGGTCTTCGACCAGAAGGAAGCGGAGAAGACCGCCGCCAAGATGGGCTCCGGCGAGCTGACGCTGGAGGACTTCCTCGAGCAGATGCTCATGGTCCGCAAGATGGGGCCGATCGGCAACATCCTGAAGATGCTGCCCGGCGGCGCCCAAATGTCGGAGATGGCCGACATGGTCGACGAAAAGCACCTGGACCGCATGCAGGCGATCATCCGCGGCATGACCCCGGCCGAGCGCAACGACCCGAAGATCCTCAACGCGTCGCGCCGCAAGCGCATCGCCGCCGGTTCCGGTGTGTCGGTCAGCGAGGTCAACCAGCTGGTCGACCGTTTCTTCGAGGCCCGCAAGATGATGGCCCAGATGGCCGGCCGGTTCGGCATGCCCGGCGGCCGTCCGTCGAATCGCAGGAACAAGAAGGGCCGCAAGGGCAAGAAGGGCCGGGGCCGCGGTCCGACGCCGCCGAAGGCGATGCGTCAGGGCGGCATGCCCGGAATGCCCGGCATGCCCGGAATGCCGGGCATGGGCGGCGGCGGAATGCCGGACATGTCCGAGCTGCAGAAGATGATGAAGAACCAGATGCCCCCGGGCATGGAGGGCATCGACCTGGACAACCTGGACTTCGGCCAGGGCGGCGGGGGCCGGAAGTAGAAGCCCCCGGCCGCCCGGCGGTCAGCGGCGCTCGAGTTCGTCGAAGATCGGCTCGAGCTCGCGGGCCAGCAGCGGCTGGAGGGAATCCGCGTAGGCCACGCTGAGGTGGTTGGAGTCGCGGTAGACGATGATGTTGCCGACCACGGCGGGGCAGTGGTCGGGCAGGCAGATGGCGTCCGACATGTCGATGGACCAGCCGTGGTCGAAGCCGTCCAGCAGGCGTGCGGCGGGGTCGCGGTCGGCCAGGCCCTCGTCGCGGGCGATGCCGCAGGCCTTGGCGGCCTCCGCGGCGTCGGCGTCGTCGCGCCAGTTGACCTTGCGTTCGGCGAGGCATTCGGGGGCGTTGGTGGGGGTGCCGTCGTCGTCGACGAGCCAGGGGTTGCTGCGCAGTCCCACCATCGGGATGCCCTCGTCGTCGAGGAATCGGAAGGCCGCGGCCATGCCGGGCGCGAGTTCGTCGGTGCCTTCGCCCCAGTCGCCCCTGGCGCGGGTCGAGGTGGTCACGACCAGGTCGGGCCGTTCGAACGCGATGCGTCCGAGGACGTTCTTCGACCATTCGATGCAGTCGTCGTCGGAGCCGTGCAGGGGAGTGTCGAGGGTGATCACGCAGCCCTGACGGGTGACGGGGATGAGCCGCCAGCCGCGGTCGCGGGCGATGCGGTCGAGGACGCTGCTCCACTGTTCGGAGTGGGAGCTGCCGATGAGGAACATGGTCCTCTTCCCGTGCGGGTCGCCGTAGACGCAGGGTTGGCCGGCGCCGGGGCCGAAGCGTTTGCCGTCGGCCATGTGCGTCGGTTCTTCGTCGGCGTAGGTCATGCAGCCTTCTTCCGCCGTGATCGGGTAGGCGTCGCCGACGTATTCGGGGGCGGGCCTGGGTTCGAGGCCGCGGGGGACCGGGTAACCGTCGCTGAGCGCGCGGGCGCCGGGGTAGGCGATGGGGTCGAGGTGGGTCGCGGCGGAGGCTTCGGCGCGGCGGGTGTATTCCTGGCCGAGGCCGAGCAGCGACCCGTACATCGCCACCAGCACGACGGCGGCGACGGCGCGAGTGGCTCCGGGGCCGGTCGCCAGGGAGCGCAGGCCCGCGCGGAGCCGCCGTTCCCCGACGAGCGGCCGCAGGGCCTTCTGCATCAGGGGCTTTTCGACGAAGCGGTGCGTGAGCCACGCCAGTCCGAGGGACGCGGCGATGACGGCGGTGCCGATGCCCGCATCGACCTCGTCGAGTCCCAGCGCCGACATGGAGATGATCAGCAACGGCCAGTGCCACAGGTACAGGGCGTAGGCGAGGTCGCCGAGCGTCGTCATGAATCCGGATTCCAGGAACCGGGACATGAAGCCGGCGCCTCCGCCGAGGATGACCAGTGCCGCGCCGCCCAGGGGCCACAGCGTCCACGGCCCGGGGAACTCTGCGGCGCCGTCGAAGAGGAATCCGGTGGACACGATCATGGCCACGCCCAGGACGGGCAGGGCGGGGGCGATGAGGCGGGGCGTCGCAAAGCGGGCGACCGCCAACGCCAGCAGACCGCCGGCGGCGAGCTCCCACATGCGCGACCAGGTGGAGTAGTAGTTCTGGCCCTGGTCCTGACCGTGCAGGACGGTGGCGTACCAGAAGGACGCGACGGTGGCCGCGACCAGCAGCGGCGCCATCACCGTGGCGACGCGCGGGCGGGCGTGGGTGGCGCGCAGCACGAACGCGATGGTGGACACGATGAGGATGCCGAACAGGTAGAACTGCCCCTGCACCGACATCGACCACA
This sequence comes from Corynebacterium sp. HMSC11E11, assembly GCF_001807025.1. NCBI lineage: Bacteria > Bacillati > Actinomycetota > Actinomycetes > Mycobacteriales > Corynebacteriaceae > Corynebacterium > Corynebacterium sp. HMSC11E11. The sequence continues at coordinate 38,080 of NZ_KV787131.1, forward strand.
GGTGCTGCAGCGGCGAGACCTGCGCCGACGCCGCGGCGTAATCGGCGCCCTGGGCGGCCAGCACGATGTTTTGCACGTACAGCAGCGACGCCGGCAGCTGGGCGGCGATTTCGCCGTTGATCAGCGCCGGCGCGAAGGCCAGGACTCCGGCGGTGGTGGCGGCGACGACGACGATGAGCGACGGCAGCAGCCTGCGGATGGTCCGCCACAGCGAATGCCAGACGTTGATCGACCGGTCACCGCGATCGGCGTTGCGCATCTGCGAGCCGAGGAAGAAGAACCCCGACAACAGCAGGAACACGTCGACGCCGCCGGAGACCCGGCCGTCGAACACGTGAAAGACCACCACGAGGGCGATGGCCAGGCCGCGCAGCCCGTCGAGGTCGTGACGGTACGCGCCCGTCGATGCATTGGCCGTGGTCATTCGGAGTCCTCCCTGGTGCGGCCGGTGCGTTCGATGTCGTCGAGGATCGGGGCCATGCGGCGCTTCATTTCGGCGGACATCGTCTGCGCGAACTGGTCGGACAGGTGATTGTCGTCGCGGTAGACGTAGATGTTGCCGATGACCGCCGGACAGTGGACGGGGCCGCACAGGACGTCGGAGAAGTCGAGGGGGTACCCGCCGGGCAGGCTTTCGAGGATGCCGTGAGCCGGGTCGCCGGGGGAGAGCACCCGTTCGCGCAGCGGTCCGCACGTGACGGGGTCTCCGCCGGCGGCGACGCAGTCGGTGGCGCGGTACGGGCCGTCCGCGTCGTCGATGAGCCACGGGGTGTCGCGGATGCCGACGACGGGGATGGACATGTCGGTCAGCGCCCGCCAGAAGTCGACGTAGCCGTCGGGGGTGTAGTCGGTGTTTTCGAACCCGGGGCGACTGGAGGTGGTGACCACCAGGTCGGGGCGAACGTCGGCGAGGTGGGCGACGACGGCATGCGACCAGTCGGCGCACCGGTCGCTCATGTCCCACACGGGCGACAGGAACGTGGCGCAGCCGGGCCGGAGGATGACCTCGAGTCGGTAACCGTTGTCGCGGGCGACTTCTTCGAGAGGGGAGAACCACTGTTCGGAGTGGGAGCCGCCGACGAGGACGATCGATTTGTCGGAGTCGACGTCGCCGTAGACGCAGGGGGACTCGTCGGTGTAGCGTTTGACGGTTTCGATGTGGTCGGCGTCGTCGCCGGATTCGGACAGGCAGCCTTCCTGGGCGGGCAACGGCCACATGTTGTTGATCAGGTCCTGGCCGGGGCGGTAGGGCACGTCGTCGGGCACGGGTGCGCCGTCGGTGACGGCCCGGGCGCCGGGGTAGGCGGCGGGGTCGAGGACTTCGGCGCGGGCGAGTTCGATGCGGTGCTTCTGCACGGGGAAAGCGGCGAGCATCGTCAGGGCGAGCAGTCCCAGCGCGGCACCCGCCAGCGCGCGGCGTCGGGCTGCGGGCTCGGTGCGCAGGTCGGCTCGCGCCCGGCGGACCGGGTGGTCGCCGATCTTCGGTCGCTTGCCCTTCATCATGAGGGGCTTTTCGACGAAGCGGTGGGTCAGCCACGCCAGCACCAGAGAGGCGGCGATGACGGCGGAGCCGAGCTTTTTGCCGGGGGCGTCGGCGCCGACGGCGAGCAAACCGAGGATGAGCAGCGGCCAGTGCCAGAGGTAGAGGGCGTAGGCGATGTCGCCGAGTCGGCGCATGGGGCGCGAGGCCAGCCACGCGGAGACGACGCCCGTGCCGCCGCCCAGGACCACCAGTGCGGCGCCCAGCAGGGGCCACAGCGCCCAGGGGCCGGGGAACAGTGCGGCGCCGTCGAGGAAGAACCCGGTGGCGACGATCATGGCCACGCCGATGGCGGGCAGCCAGGGCTTGAGCTTCGCGGGGATCGGCATGGCGGCGGTGACGTAGATGAGCAAACCGCCGGCGGCGATTTCCCAGATTCGCGACCAGGTGGAGTAGTAGTTCAGGCCCTGCGACGTCCCGTGGAGCCACGTGGCGTAGCCGAAGGAGGCGACGGTGGCGACCAGGAGGATGGGCGGCATCACGGAGCGGACGGTGCGAGGGGAATTGCGCCTGCGCAGCACGAACGCGATGGCGGACACCAGCAGGACGGCGCCGAGGTAGAACTGCCCCTGCACCGACATCGACCACAGGTGCTGCAGCGGGGACACCGTCGACCCGGCGACGGCGTAGTCCTCCGCCTGGCGGGCGAGGACGATGTTCTGCCGGTACAGGACGGAGGCCGACAACTGGCCGGCCATCGACGGCGATTGCAGCTGGGGGAACCAGGCGATCGCGGCGGCCGTGGTGGCGGCGAGAACGACGATCAACGCGGGCAGGAGGCGGCGGGCGGTGCGCCACAGGGAATGCAGCGGGTTGATCGATTGGCCGGGCCGGTCGGCGTTGCGGATCTGCGCGCCGAGGAAGAAGAAGCCCGACAGCAGCAGGAACACGTCGACGCCGCCGGAGACGGTGCCGCCGAACACGTGGAACAGCACGACCAGCGCGATCGCCAAACCGCGCAGACCGTCGAGGTCATGGCGGTACGCGCTGGCGCGGTCGGGCGTGTTCAGTTGGCACCTCTGCGGATGTTCGGGCTGGTCGGTGACGCTGGCAGGATAACAATTCGATGTAGGTGGGCGTCGGACCGGCCGCTTTTTGGAGGTGCGTGCCGCCGCTGGTATCGTCTTCGGGGTTGTCCGCGCGCCGCGTGGGCACGCTGCGGTTCGTCGGACCCGACCACGGTCGACCGATGGTCACCCGCAGATCAATCCAAGGGCAAAACCGGCCCCCGCCGCGAATGCGGGGGTGTCACAAGAATTGCCCCGTGACCGAGAGGAAGACGCCACATGGCCGTCAAGATCAAGCTTCAGCGCATCGGCAAGATCCGCACCCCGCACTACCGCGTCATCGTCGCCGACGCCCGCACCCGTCGTTCGGGTCGCGTCATCGAGAACATCGGCATCTACGAGCCGAAGTCCGAGCCGTCCGTCATCAAGATCGACTCCGAGCGCGCCCAGTACTGGCTGTCCGTCGGCGCCCAGCCGACCGAGCCGGTTCTGGCCCTGCTGAAGGTCACCGGTGACTGGCAGAAGTTCAAGGGCCTGCCGGGCGCCGAGGGCACCCTGAAGGTGGCCGAGGAGAAGCCGTCGAAGCTGGACCTGTTCAACCAGGCTCTGGCCGAGGCCAACGAGGGCCCGACCGCGGAGGCCATCACCGAGAAGCGCCGCGCCGCCAAGGAGGCCGCCGAGGCCAAGGCCGCGAAGGAGGCCGAGGAAGCCGCCGCGAAGGAGGCCGCCGAGGCCGAGGCCGCCGAGGACGCTCCGGCCGAGGAGGCCGCCGAGTAATTCGGTTGCTTGACGCCGTCACCCATCGGGTGGCGGCGTTTTCGCATGTCCGGGGTAGCATTTTCGCCCATGGCCCCGGCACGTTGCCGTCGCTGCTGGTCGGCGAGCGCGCACCCGAACGGTGTCCGTCGACGGTGGCCGCGTGACGGATCTTTGACCCCGGCGCGATAGTCTGGGGCGCGTGAGCCAGAAGAATTCGGGAAACCAGGGCGGCGCCGGTGGCGACCTCGTGCAGATCGGCCGGGTCATCAAGCCCCACGGCGTGCGCGGCGAGGTCGTCGTCGACGCGACCACCGACGATCCGGAGGGCCGCTTCGCGGTCGGGGCGGTGCTCGTCGGCAAGCAAGCCGGACGCGAGCGCGAGCTGACCGTGAAGTCCATGCGCCCCCACCAGGGGCGTCTGCTCGTCTTCTTCGACGAGATCCCGAACCGCAACGACGCCGAAACGCTGCGCGGCATGCGCTTTTTCGCGGCGCCCGTGTTCGACGACGATGAGGCCTACTACGACCACGAGCTCATCGGACTGCGGGTGCTCGACGTCGGCGACGTCGACGAGGACACCGCCAACGCCCGCGCGTACGAGGGCCAGCTGCCGGAGCCGGAGGACATCGGCGAGATCGTCGGCGTCATCCGCAACCCCGCCCAGCGTCTGCTCGAGGTGCGGCTGGACGACGACGGCCGCGACGTGTACGTGCCCTTCGTCCACGCGCTGGTGCCGATCGTCGACGTGGACAACGGCGCGGTCGTCATCACCCCGCCGGAAGGACTGCTGGAGCTGTGACCGCCATGCGCCTGGACGTGGTGACCATCTTCCCGGACTACCTCGACCCGCTGCGCCACGCTCTGCTGGGCAAGGCGATCGAGAAGGGCATCCTCGAAGTGGGGGTGCACGACCTGCGCCAGTGGGCGACCGGCGTGCATCAGGCCGTCGACGATTCGCCGTACGGTGGTGGCCCCGGCATGGTCATGAAACCCGACGTGTGGGGCCCGGCGCTCGACGACGTCGCCGCCGGCACCGGTCCGGCCGCGCGCGCGGAGGCCCTCGATTCGGCGATGCCGCACCGCGGGCAGGCCCGGCACGACGAGCTGGCCGGTCTGCCGGAGACGTCGTCGTACCCGGAGGCCGCGGGCGCGGGCGAGGACGTCGCAAAGCCCCTGCTCGTCGTGCCGACCCCGGCGGGCGCCCCGTTCACGCAGGACATGGCGCGGCGCTGGTCGCACGAGGAGCACATCGTGTTCGCGTGCGGGCGCTACGAGGGCATCGACCAGCGCGTCGTCGACGATGCCGCGCACCGCTACCGGGTGGAGGAGGTCTCCATCGGCGATTACGTGCTCATCGGCGGCGAGGTCGCGGTGCTGGTGATGGCCGAGGCCGTCGTGCGTCTGGTGCCGGGGGTGCTGGGCAACCGGCGCAGCCACGAGGAGGACAGCTTCTCCGACGGCCTGCTGGAGGGCCCGGGCTACACAAAGCCGCGGGTGTGGCGGGGCCTGGAGGTGCCGCCGGTGCTGCTGTCGGGCAATCATGCGAAGGTCGACCGGTGGCGGCGGGATCAGGCGTTGCTGCGCACCGCGGCCCGTCGGCCCGAGCTGCTCGACGACGTGGACCTGTCGGCCCGGGACCGCAAGACGCTTGACGACGGCGTCAGCCCGGAGGAGTAGCGCCCGGGCCGGTGGGGTGCGCCGCTAGGTCGACAACATGAGCAGGAAGATCGCGTCGCGGTGGTCGGCGTGGACCGAGTGGACGACGCCCTCGGGCACGTGGAGGACGCGGCCCGGCTTGAGGTGATGGTCGCGGTCTTCGACGGTGAACGTCAGGCAGCCCTCGATGACCTGCACGGTCAGCGGGTGGGGTGCGTGGTGGTCGTCGAGGCGTTGTCCCTTGGCGAAGGTGAACACCACCATCGTCGCGCCGTCGGCGGTCAGGACGCGTGTGGCGGCGGGGAAGTCGCCGTCCTTGGCTTCGGGGGCGGCGTCGAGGACGTCGATGAAGGTTTCGGGAGTGTCGGTCATGGGTGCTCCGGGGGAGGGCTCGGTGCGGATCCTCGAGCCTTAAGTGGAATGGCAGATACTACAATAGGTGGGATCCGGGCGACGTGCTAGACAGTTCCCATGACCCGATACCAGACCATCACGCGCGCGCTGTTCGACCCGGAGGATCTCCCGGCCATCGGCGAGCGCATCCTCGCCGAGTTCGCGTCCCTGAACCTGACCGTGGTGAAAAACCGCGTGGTCATGCCGTTGGCGGGGGAGGACGGCGCGGTCGACGCCCAGGCGGAGTCGCTCATGGACCGGTGGTTGTCGATGAGGTCGCAGCCGCCGACCGTCGAGAAGCTCCATGCGCTGCACATCGTGGCCGACGGCCCGGCGGCCCTTGAGTCGGAGGTCACCGAGGCGGTCGGCCGCGGTCTCGGCGAGTCGACCCCGTGGGTGGGCGAGACCACGGTGATCGAATGAGCCGCGTGTCCGTGGCCCGGCCGTCGCACGTCGTCGGGTGGGTCACCGCGTTGGTGGCGTTGGCCTGGTTCGCGTCGACGTCGACGGGGGCGGAGATGGACGTGCGTTTCGCCGAGTGGGTGCGCGATCTGCGGGCCGGGGCGCTCGACGGTGATCTCGACGGCGCGTTCATGGGCGTGACCGAGGTGTTCCGCCCGCTGTTCGTCGCCCCGGCGACGCTGGTGGCGGCGTTTTTCCTGTGGCGGCGCCTGCGGGCGATGGCGCTGCTGGTGCCGTTGGCGTTCGCGGCGTCGATCGCCATGACGTACGTGATGAAGTGGCTGCTCGACCGGGATCGTCCCGCTGGCCCGTTGCGCCTGTCGGAGTTGCCGGCGCTGCACGACGGCGCCTTCCCGTCGGCGCACGTCGCGGGTGTCACGGCCACCGGCATGGCGCTCATCCAGGTGCTCGCCCCGATGGTGCGCCGTGGCCTGGCCGTCGCGTTGAAGTGGGCGGTCGTCGCCTTGATCGGCGTCGTCGCGTTGAGCCGCGTGTGGGTGGGGGCTCATTGGCTTTCCGACGTCGCCGGCGGATTGGCGGCCGGTGTGGTGGGCCTGATCATCGCGTTGCTGATCATGCGGTCGGCTCCGGTACGGCGGATCACTGCAGGCGCCGCAGGTACGCCTGCGCCAATTCCGCTCCCCGGGCTGCGTCGTCGACGCCGATGAAAAGCGCCTTTCCCGTCGCCCTGTCGATGCGCAGGCCCTGTCCTCCGCGCAGGAGGATCGCGGTGCCTTCGCCGCCGAGGCGGTAACCCCAGCCGCCCCAGTCCGCGGCCTTGAGCTCGACCGCGGTCACCGAACGGATGTCGTCGATGGGGACGTGGCCGCGCGGGAGGCCGGGACCGAGCGACCACCGCACGCCCGTGGCGTCGATGCGGACGCGGACGACGGCGAAGATCCACGTCGCCAGGGCGACCAGTGCGGCCGATGCGCCCAGCACGATGGCCAGGTCGGTTTCACCGCCGCGGATGGCGAATGCCGCGGGTATGGCGGTGACGGCCACCGCGAGAGCGAGAATGAGAAGCATCGTCGACGAGGCCCGGCCACGGCCGAACCAGGCCGCGTGCGTCGATTCGGTGACCTCCACGGGCGCGGCGGCGGGGACGGTGCCCTCCGGTTCGGCGGGCGGGTGGATGAACGTCGCGACGAGCACGCCCACGACGATGCAGGCGACGAAGGCCGCGATCGTGCCCGGCATGGGCAGCGTCGCCTCCGATGCGTCGGACATGCCCGTTTGCGGGTGGGCGACGGCCACCATCAGCAGCGGGGCCAGCGCGATCGATCCGGCGCCCACCCCCGACACGATCCGGCCGGTGCGAGTGGAGGAGACGCCGGTCATGGTCAGGGCGCCGAACACCACGGCGGTGGCGACGGCGGCGCCGACGGTCGCCGCGATGAACGTGCCGGGGGAGATGAAGCCATCGGCCCGCCCGTCGAACGAAAAGTGCGTGGCCATGGGGTCGGGCAGTCGGGGCAGCACCCACAGTCCCCAGACGGCCGCGGCGAAGGTGAGCAGAAGGGGCCCCGCGATCATCGCCGCGGTGAACCGGAGGCGGGCGGTGGTTGCGTCGGTCATGTCAGCGCACCCCCCGGACGGTGAGGCCGGCGATGAGGTCCGACATGGGCACGGATGCGTCGCGTGCCGCGGCGGCGAGACGATCGAGGGCCGTTTCCACCGCCCCGTGCCCGGCGATCTCGGCGTCGGAGGCGGCGCCGGCGATGACGGTGGCGCCGCGGCCCCGGCGCAATTCGACTATTCCGTCGTCGCGCAATTGCCGGTACGCGCGCAGGACGGTGTTTTTGTTGAGGTCCAGGGAGTCCGCGAGGTCGCCGGCGCTGGGCAGCTTTTCCCCGATTGCGACGTCGCCGTCGTGGATCGATCTGCGCAGCGCCGCGACGAGCTGCGCCCACAGCGGCGTCGTCGACGCGGAGTCGAGGTGGATGAGCATCCGGGATCACAATTCCTTTCGGTTGAATGATGCGATGCCGAGGGCGATGGCCGCCGCGATGACCGCGATGGTGACCCCGATCGCGCCCGGTTCGGCCGAGGCATCCTTGGCGGCGAGCACTCCTGCCGGGCTCCACTCCATCAGGGGCGGCCACATGCCGGCGACGGCCATCATCGCGAAGTACGCGATGCCCGCCGCGGCAGCACCGAGCGACGACGCGCCCGCCCCCGACGCAGCCATGGTCACGGCGATGACGGACAGTGCGAACAGCAGCCACAGCGCGGTGCCGGTCACGGGGGCGGCGATGCCGGATGCGGAGATGCCGTCGAAAAGCAGGGAGGTGACGGCAATGACGAGAGCCGTGGAGGCGACGGCGACGATGCATACGGTTACCGCCACTGCCGTGAACGCCGACGCCCACAACCCCGTGCGAGAAACGCCCCGGGCGAGGATTGGCGCCGCCGTGCCACGGGCGACGTCGGCGGACACGGCCGAGGCGGCGACGACTGCCACGATGACGATGATCAGCTGCGTGAGGTTCGACGCCCATTGAGCCCACGCGTCGGCGGGTGTTGGGTCCGGCAGTGCGGACACGTCGATGGGAATCATTTGATCACCGCCGATAATGCCGCCTAGGATCTCCGGCAGGTACCGCGCGGTGACGGGGGAGAGCACCGCGAAGAACACTGCGGCGCCGACCAGAGCCCACGTCGCCCACGAGGCGCGCAGAGCGCGGAATTGTCGGCCGAGGAGGACCACCATGGTCGTGGTGCTCATCGTGCACCTCCCATCGCGGTGGTGAAGGCATCGTCGAGGGCGCCGCCGGGTGTGACCCTGACGTGATCGAAACCGGCATCCGCCAACGTGCCCTTGATGTCAGTGCCGGCGGGCGCCCGGAACGTTGCGGTGACGCGCTCGGGATCCCCAAAGCGCGCGACCAATTCCGTCAATGTGCCCGTGGCGAGTATTCGGCCGCGCCCGAGGAACGCCGCCCGGTCGCACACCGCCTCGACGTCGGCCATGGAATGGGTGGAGAAGCACACCGTCGCCCTGCCGCGCAGCGATGCGATGACGTCTAGCACCTCGCGGCGGGCGATCGGATCGAGCGCCGACGTCGGCTCGTCGAGCACCACGATTCCCGGCGTCGCGATGAGGGCCTGCGCAATTCCCAGCCGCTGCCGCATGCCGCGCGACAGTCCCGAAATAGGCCTGTGCACCGACTGCAACCCCGACACCTCCAGAGCTTCGGCGACGCGCTCGTCGAGCTCGTCGCCCTCGAACCCCTCCAGGCGCGCGGACAGCCGCAAATACTCCGCTGGGGTCAGCCACGGGTCGAAGGCGGGGACGTCGGGAAGATACCCGGCCTTTCCGTCGAGCTTCACGACGCCCGCGTCCGCACGGGCCAGGCCCATGAGAATGCGCACCGCCGTCGTCTTGCCCGAGCCATTCGGCCCGAGGAAACCGAAGACCGACCCGTGCGGCACCGTGAGTGAAACGTCGTCGAGGACCACGTGATCCCCGTAGCTCTTGCTCACCCCGTCGAATTCGATGGCTGGACCGGGCGAGGGGGCCCGGCCCTCGTACCTGGCCAGAAGCGTCGTGCCGGGCCGCACCGTTGGGCCGTCGTCGCGCCGCTCGCCCCATTCCCGGCCGACGGCGAAGAAGATGATCGGCCCGATGCCGTTGGCCAGCAGAATGACCAGCGTCCATGCCCACGGGGGCAGGAGCTTCACCCGTTCCCGCGGCGTAGTCGCCAGGACGGCGAGCGCAGCGACGATGAGGATGACCTGCACGGCGGCAATGGCCCCCAGGGCCACCTGGAGGCCCTGCGGCAGGTCCCGGAATTCGTTCAAAGTGGCCATAGTGCTATCTACACTAGCACATTGCTTCGTTGGCGGGCCGTCGTCAAGCATGCGGGGCCGGGCCACTAGACTCGCCGGAATGATCGAGACCACCATCGCCCGCGAACTCGGGGTGGACCAGGCGCACGTCGCCACCGCCGTGAAGCTCCTCGACGAGGGCAACACCGTGCCCTTCATCGCCCGCTACCGCAAGGAGGCCACCGGCGGCCTCGACGACGGGCAGCTGCGCACCGTCGAAGAACGCCTCACCTACCTGCGTGAACTCGAGGACCGCAAGACCGTGGTGCTCAAGGCCATCGACGAGCAGGGCAAGCTCACCGACGACCTGCGCGCCCTGATCCAGGCGTGCGACACGAAGGCGCGGTTGGAGGACCTCTACCTGCCGTTCAAGAAGAAGCGCCGCACCAAGGCCGACATCGCCCGCGAGGCCGGACTCGAGCCGCTTCTCGACGACCTGCTGCGCGACCCGTCCGCCGACCCGGCGCAGGTGGCGGCCGGATACGTCACCGAGGGATTCGCCGAACCGAAGGACGCGCTGGCCGGTGCGCGGGCGATCCTCGTCGAGTCGTTCTCCACCGACGCCGACCTGGTCGGCGACGTGCGCGAGCGGGTGTGGTCCACCGGATCCGCGGCGGCGAGCGTCGTCGAGGGCAAGGAGCAGGCCGGCGCGAAGTACCGCGACTACTTCGACCACGTCGAGCCGCTGGAGACCATGCCGGGCCACCGCGTGCTCGCGGTGCTGCGCGGCGAGTCCGAGGGCATCCTGCAGCTGGGCATCGACGCCGGCGACGACGCGGTGTACGAGGGCATGGTCCGCCGCGCCTTCGACCTGCCCGAATCCGAGTGGGTCGACCAGGCCATCCGGTTCGGGTGGCGCACCAAGCTCGAGGTGTCGGCGGCGCTGGACGCCCGCATGCGCCTGAAGGAGCGCGCCGAGGCCGAGGCCGTCGAGGTCTTCGCCCGCAACCTGCGCGACCTGCTGCTGGCCGCGCCCGCCGGCCAGCGCGCGACGCTCGGCCTGGACCCGGGGTTCCGCAACGGCGTCAAGTGCGCGGTGGTCGATGGCACCGGCAAGGTGCTCGACACCGCGATCGTGTACCCGCATCAGCCGCAGAACAAGTGGGGCGCCGCCCGCGACGCCCTGGCCACCCTGTGCGCCACCCACCGCGTCGAGTTGATGGCCGTGGGCAACGGCACCGCCTCGCGCGAGACCGAGCAGCTCGCCCGCGAGGTCGCCGACCTGCTGGTCAAGGCCGGGGGAGCGCGCCCCGAGCCGGTGACCGTGTCGGAATCCGGCGCTTCGGTGTACTCGGCGTCGGCGCTGGCCGCGGCGGAGTTCCCCGACATGGACGTGTCCCTGCGAGGTGCGGTGTCCATCGCGCGCCGACTGCAGGATCCGCTGGCGGAGCTGGTGAAGATCGACCCGAAGTCCATCGGCGTCGGCCAGTACCAGCACGACGTGTCGCAGACGAAGCTGGCGCACACCCTCGATGCGGTCGTGGAGGATGCGGTCAACGCGGTGGGCGTGGAGGTCAACACCGCGTCGGCGCCGCTGCTGGGTCGCGTGGCCGGCGTGAGCTCGACGGTGGCGGACAACATCGTCGCCTACCGCGACGAGCACGGCGCCTTTTCGTCCCGCAAGGAGCTGCTGAAGGTGCCGCGCCTGGGGCCGAAGGCCTTCGAGCAGTGCGCGGGCTTCCTCCGGGTGCGGGGCGCGGACAATCCGTTGGACGCCTCGGCCGTGCACCCCGAGTCCTATGGCGTGGTCGACCGCATTGCGGCGGCGACGGGTCTGGGCGTGGCGGAGTTGATCGGCAATACGCGGGTGCTGCAGGCGTTGGACCCGCGGGATTTCGTCGACGAGGCCGCCGGCGTCGGCGTGCCCACGGTCACCGACATCATCGCCGAGCTGGACAAGCCGGGCCGGGACCCGCGTCCGGAGTTTAAGACGGCGACGTTCAAGGAGGGCGTGGAGAAGGTATCGGACTTGACTCCGGGCTTGATCCTGGAGGGCACGGTCACCAACGTCGCCGCGTTCGGTGCGTTCGTCGACGTCGGAGTGCACCAGGATGGCCTGATCCACGTCTCGGCGATGAGCAAGGGCTTCGTCTCCGACCCGCATGAGGTGGTCAAGTCGGGCCAGGTGGTCACGGTGAAGGTGATGGACGTCGACGTCGACCGTCAGCGCATCGGCCTGTCCCTGCGTCTCGACGACGAGCCGGGCGAGAAGCCGCAGCGTGGCGGGCGCGGCGGCAATCGGAGTCGCGGCGGCAAGCCCCGCAAGTCCCGTAATTCCCGTGGCTCCGGTTCGGGCGGCGCGGGCGGCGGTTCGATGGCGGATGCCCTGAAGCGCGCGGGTTTCGGCGGTTAAGCGGGCGTAGCCTCGGGGCATGGCTTCTTTCACCACTCACCTCACCGCGTTGCTGGATGCGTCGCGGTGGGGGGACGTCGAAAAGCACATGCGTGCGGCCCTGGCGGATGCGGGGTTGTGGAACGACGGCATCGACGTGCGCATTCAGCGCAACTACTGCGAGGAGGACAACATGCTCCTCGACCAGCATTTGGCCACGCACGAGGCGCCGCCGACGGTCGAGGAGATTCACCTGATCCGCGTCCGGTCGTCGGGGGAGCCGTTGGGCGGGCTCGTCGGGGTGGAGGCGGATCGGGCGATCACGAAGGCGCTGGTCGGCGCGTTGCCCGAGGGAACCAGCTGGTACGGGACGACCGTCGGCACGGATTAGCGTCGGTTGGGGTCGGTTTTGCTTGACGACGGCCCGTCGGTGGGCGTTCGGCCCCGCGTGGCGCCGCTCTGTGCGATGCGCATGTGGCTGATGGTGTGAAAAGAGTTCGAATCGTTATTCTGTTTTCGATGGAATTGAGTCGAACGTATGTATCATGAGTGGTGAAGGCGGGGCAGGGGAGGCTCCGCATCGGAGCAGATCAGATTCGGCGATCACGTTGAATACCGTCATCAAGCAGTGCATTCGGCACCGGGGGAATCGATATGGCGTTCGATATGGGAGCGACCGGCAATCATCACGACACCAACCACGACACCAACGACATGGGCCGCGACGCCCGTGCCGGTCGCGACGACTGCGCCGAGCAGCCTCCGCCGCGGAAACGGTGGGCCACCGAGCGCGACGAACCGGCGACCAACCTGGCCCGGGCCCGCAATCTCAACGAGCTGGAATTGGCCATTGCCGTCACGCCGGAAGGCGATGTCGATGTCGCTTCCCATGCCGCATCGGTGGCGATGCGGATCGGAGGCGGCAAAGCGCGTGCGATGGACTACTGCGACGTGGGACTCATGTTGCGGCACATGCCGAAGCTCCTGGAACCGTGCCGGTCGGGAGCGTGGCCGTTGTGGCATTTGACCAAGATCGCCGATGCCATCGTGGCCGTCTCCGCTGAGCATCTGCCCGACGTCGAGGACCGGATCCTCGACTACCTCACACCGCGCCGGGATTTCCAGGCGCTGCCCGGAATCCGGGTCTTCGCCCGCGAATTGCGCCGCATCGTCGAGTCCGTCGAACCGGTGTCCACGCCGCCGGATGAGGACGAACATCATCCGGCCACGGGTGAGTCATATGGGACCGACAACGGATACCCCGGTGAATACGGCGAGCTCCGGGCGATCCTGCGCAAGGACCGAATGGCGGAGTTCGACGCCACGGTTCGCGCCATCCGCGATTCGAAGATCAAGGCCGGATACGAGTGTTCCTTGGCGGACGCGCTGATGGCGATGTGCCGCGGCGATTTCGCCGGGGCGACGGTGACGCTGAACGTCTACGCGGACGGCAACGCCGACGACAACGAACTCCGGCTCTGGCTTGACGGGGCCGGGTGGTTGTCGAAGTACCTCACCCGCGAGTGGTTGGAGCGGGCCGACAACGTCCGCTTGTCCGCCGATTCCCGCACCGAAGGTTACGTTCCCACCGATGCGCAGAAGGCGCGGGTGCGGGGCCGTGACGGCGGGTGCAGGTTTCCCGGGTGCGAGGTGCCGGCGCACAGGTGCCAGCTCGATCACGTCATCAACTACGGCCCGGGCGAGACCGACACGTGGAATCTGCAGTGCCTGTGCCAGCACCACCACAATCTGAAGACCAGCAGGCACTGGCACGCGGAGATCCACCCCGACGGGACGGTGACCTGGGCGGATCACACCGGTGAAGTGTTCGCGACGACCGTGCCACATGGGCCGATCGCCCACATCAAGCGGCAGACCTTCGATCAGCGCGCTACGCGGCTGACCAGAACCATCCGGGCCGCCAACCACGCGAAGATGCGGGCTGCCGCAGTCTCGGACTTCGCTGCGGGACAGGCGGAGAACCAGCCGCACAACTCTGAAACCGATGCCGCCCGGGAGGCGTACCTCGACGACCTGTGGCTGAACTCGCCCGCGAAGAAGAGCGACGAGTGGGGCGAGTGGAATGAGCGGGAGGCCTGGGACGACTCGGACGAGTGGGACGACTGGAAGGCGGGCGGTTATCCCGATGAGGCGGATGACCCGGATGCGTGGGACGAATGGGCCGGCCCGTGGGACCACTGCCCGGAGGACAACGACCCCCAGGCGATGGAGCGGTTGTGCAAGATCGATCCCGCCCTCCGCATGAACCCGGGCAATCTTCGTTGGGAGGGGGCGGCGAAGGAGAGGTAACCCGAGCTACCCGTGGAGGCGATCCAGGCGAGCGTTGATGTCGCCGGCGATGGCGTCGGCGGTCCCGTCGGGAACGACGATCGTCCAGTTCGTGGTGGTCGTGTCGATGTCGATGGCCTCGCCGGACCGCGACGCCACGGCGATGCGCTTGCCCCTGTCGCTGCTCGGCCCCGAATAATCGACGACGCGAATGCCGACCCCGCCCGAATCGCCCCAGTCGTAGCGGGACGGGCGGGCGGCGGTGATGGTCTCCAGGGGAATCGTTTCCCAGATCAGGGCCCGCAACCGCACCGCGTCGTCGTCGACGCGCAGCCGCACGACCATCGTCTGCGCCAACAACGGCACGCACAAGAACAGCAGAACGGCCAAACCCGGCGAAATCAACGCGGACGCGGCGGAGGCCACCACCCACACCGCCAGCAACACCTTCATGCCCGTAGCGGCTCCCGTGCGCACCTCTTCGGAATGCTGTCCGCGGGGGAGCGCCGGATCCGGCGCTTCCTGCGCGGCGACGGCCGTCGGCTCCCGCAACACTGCCGCAACGGCCACGCCGACGAGCAACCCCGCCACAGTGCCGCCGATGGTCCAGACTTCCCCGATCACGACTCCCTCTGCCGTCGCCCGATCCAGCTGCGGCATCACGAGATCCGGGACCATCCCCGCCATGAACCCGGCGAACGTGGTCGCCACGGGCCCAAGGGTGCGCCGAAGAATGCGGGGGTAGCGCCGCGCCGAACCGAGCAGGCCCATCACCAGCACAATCGGCACGGTCACCACCACCAGCACCACCAGCAGCGTCGTCAGCGAGCCGAAACCATCGGCCCCGCCGCCCGCGCCGAAGTGCACGGCGACGGGGTCGGGCAGCCGCCCCCGCACGGACGCAGCCCACCACACGACGCCGACCACCACGATCAGGGGAAACGCCACGAAACCGGCCAGGGCGGCACCATCCCAACGGCCGTGCGGGTCGGGGCGCCGGGACGTCGTCAAGCCATTCATGCCCCCAACACTGCCATGGCGCCGTCAGATTTGGCTCCGACCTGGGCTTCATGACATACTGTCCCGGTTGATCGCGGGTCCGCCGTTGCCCAACGAGGCAGCGGGGAGCGTCGCGACGGCTGAACATGTTTCGGGCACGAACCGGCCGAGCGCCCAACGGGAAGAGCCGCCAGGGTCCTCTGTCCAGCACAGTAGATAGGAAACCAATTCCATGAACATTCTCGACAAGGTTGATGCCGCGTCGCTCCGCGACGACATTCCCGACTTCCGCGCCGGTGACACGGTCGAGGTCAACGTGAAGATCGTCGAGGGCAAGACCGAGCGCATCCAGATGTTCAAGGGTGTCGTCATTCGCCGCCAGGGCGGCGGCGTCCGCGAGACCTTCACCGTCCGCAAGATCTCGTTCGGCATCGGCGTCGAGCGCACCTTCCCGGTCCACTCCCCGAACATCGACTCCATCAACGTCGTGTTCCGCGGTGACGTCCGTCGCGCCAAGCTGTACTACCTGCGCAACCTGCGCGGCAAGGCCGCCCGCATCAAGGAGAAGCGCTGAGCACCGTCCGTGCTTTGCGACGGCGCCGGTTCCACCGATTCGGTGGAGTCGGCGCCGTCGGCGTTTTCGGGCCGGTGGTCGGCGCGTATAGTCGCGAAGCATGACCGAGGACGATCCCACCGCCGGCGAAACCAGCCCCACCGGGAAGAGCTGGAGGCCCTCCGGGCACCGCGACACCGCCGATGCCGATGCCGCCGACACCACCGACCGTGACGGCGACGACGACCGGGGCGTGCGGACGCCGTGGTGGATCGAGATTCCGATCATCATCGTCATCGCCCTGCTGATTTCCGTGGGCGTGCAGACGTTCGTCGGGCGCGTGTACCTCATCCCGTCGGAGTCGATGCAGCCGACGCTGCACGGCTGCGAGGGGTGCACCGGCGACCGCATTTGGGTGGACAAGTTGTCGTACCGGTTCTCCGAACCCGAGCCGGGCGACGTGCTGGTGTTCAACGGCCCGCCGTCGTGGGACGACACGTTCGTCAACCCGCGTTCCACGAATCCGGTGATCAACTCGATGCAGACGTTGGGCAGCTGGATCGGCGTCGTCGCGCCGAACGAGAACGCTCTGGTCAAGCGCGTCATCGCCACGGGCGGGCAGACCGTCCAATGCCGCGAGGACGATCCGGGGATCATGGTCGACGGCAAGCTCGTCGACGAGTCGTTCACGCTGGCCCCGCCGCAGAACCCGATCGACCCGACCGTCGGTTCCGAGGCCTGCGGTGGCCCGTACTTCGGGCCGATCACCATTCCCGACGATCACCTGTGGATGATGGGCGACAACCGCACCAACTCGCTGGATTCCCGCTACCACCTCGGCGACGAATACCAGGGCAGCGTGCCGGTGGAGTTCGTCGTCGGCAAGGTGCAGGCGATCATCCTGCCGTTCAGCCGCATCGGCGGCGTCGATGACCCGGACATCCAGGGCCAGTAGCCTTCGTCCCGCGCTCGTCGACGATCTGCCGCGGCCGACGCTGCGCAGGCTCGCCCAGGACCGGATGTACGAGGTGGCCCTGGACAAGCGCGGGTTCGGTCCGGTCGCCGGGGTCGACGAAGCGGGGCGGGGCGCCTGCGCCGGCCCGATCGTCATCGCCGCCTGCGTGTTGCCGCGCCGCACCATCCCGGAGCTGGCGGCTCTCACCGATTCCAAGGCACTGTCGCCCGCGGCCCGCGAGCGCCTGTTCCCGATCATCCGACGCTTTGCGACGGCCACGTCCACCGTCGTCATCTCCGCCGGGGAAATCGACGCCCGGGGCATCCAGCACGCGAACATTTCGGGGATGCGGCGGGCCGTCGCAAAGCTCCCGGTGCGCCCGGGGTACGTGCTCACCGACGCGATGACCGTGCCCGGGCTGGAATCGCCCCATTTGCCGATGATCGGGGGCGACGCGGCGGCCCGATGCATCGCCGCCGCGAGTGTCGTCGCAAAAGTGACGAGGGATCGCATTATGTTTGAGCTCGATGCGCAACTGCCGGGTTACGGTCTGGCCGGGCACAAGGGCTACGGCACCGCCGCGCACATGGCCGCGGTGGAGATGCTCGGCGCGAGCCGGGAACACCGGATGAGTTACGCCAACGTGGCGGCGGCGCACCGGCGCCACCGCCGACAAGATGCATGAGACGACCGCACCGCTACCGAGGGGAGACGCTGACGTGAGCGCCGAAGATCTGGACAACTACGAAGCCGAAGTCGAGCTGTCCCTCTACAAGGAATACCGCGACGTGGTCAGCCAGTTCGCCTACGTCGTCGAGACGGAGCGGCGGTTCTACCTGGCCAACGCCGTCGAACTGATCCCGCACAACTCCGGTGGCGAGGTCTACTTCGAGCTGCGCATGTCCGACGCGTGGGTGTGGGACATGTACCGCCCGGCGCGTTTCGTGCGCTACGTCCGCGTGATCACGTTCAAGGACGTCAACATCGAGGAGCTGGACAAGCCGGATCTGCGCCTGCCGGACTGATCTGCGCCTGCCGGACCAGGGGTGGGCGCGCGTTGTCCACAGGACGCGATCCATCCACAAAACCCGCCCGCCGGGGCACCGGCCGGCGGGCCTTTTTGCCGTCCCCGCCGCATGGTCGGGGCATGACGCGAGCAGGACGGAAAAAACAAGCGGAGCGGCGACGACTCGGCGCGGCGGGAGAGACCGCGGCGGTGGGGTTCCTGAAAGGGCGGGGGCTGACGCTGATCGGGACCAATGTCCGGGTGGGCCGGGACGAACTCGATGCGGTGTTCCTGGACGGTGATGCGGTGGTCGTCGTCGAGGTGAAGACCCGGTCGACGGCCATGATGGGCGACGGTCTGGCGGCGGTGACCGGGCGGAAGATGCGTTCGCTGCGCCGGGGCGTCGCCCGATGGCTGCGGGAGACGGGGAGGGACTGCGATCACGTGCGTTTCGACGTCGTCGACGTCAGGCCCGCCGGCGGGGAATTGACCCTCGAGTGGTTCCGGGGCGTGGCGTAGATGAGCGTCGGCAGGTCGGTGTCGGTGGCGTTGCAGGGGCTCGACGGGGTCGTCGTCGCGGTGGAGGCCGACGTGGGCCCGGGATTGCCCGGTATGCACATCGGCGGATTGGGGGACGCCGCCGTGGCCGAGGCGCGGGATCGCGTGCGCACCGCGGCGGTGAACTCGGGGTTGACGTGGCCGCGGACCAAGGTGGTGGTGTCGATGTCGCCGGCCAGCCTGCGCAAGCACGGGTCGGCGTTCGACCTGTCCATCGTGTGCGCGGTGCTGTCCTCCGGGCTCGACGACGGCGACGAGGCGCGCGGTCGGCTCGAACGCACGGCGCTGCTCGGGGAAGTCGGGCTCGACGGGACGGTGCGGCCGGTGCAGGGAATCCTGCCCGCCGTCATCGCCGCCCGGGACGCGGGACTGCGGTGGGTGGTCGTGCCCGCCGGCAATCTCGACGAGGCGGCGTTGGTCGGGGGAATCGCCGTGGGAGGGGTGTCCACCCTGGCGCAGTTGTGGCGGTGGGCGCTCACGGGTGACGGGGTGGATGCGCCCGGTGAGGGGCGGCGGGCCGTCGTCACGCAAGAACTGCCGGACATGCGGGACATCCACGGCCAAGCCGAGGCGCGCCGGGCGCTGGAGGTCGTCGCGGCCGGCGGGCACCACGTGTTCCTGACGGGGCCGCCCGGAACCGGCAAATCGATGCTCGCGGCGCGGCTGCCGGGGATCCTGCCGCCGCTGGCGGAGGCCGAGGCACTGGAGGTGACGGCCGTGCATTCGGTGTCGGGGCGCATCGGGGCGCACGAAGGCGGGCTGATCACCCGGCCGCCGTTCGTGGCGCCGCATCATACGGTGACTGCGGCGGCGCTGCTCGGCGGAGGATCGGGCGTGCCGAAACCCGGGGCGATGAGCCTCGCGCATGGCGGGGTGCTGTTCCTCGATGAGGTGACGCTCATGCCCGCCCGGGTGCTCGACGCGCTGCGCACCCCGCTGGAGCGCGGGGAAGTCACGCTGCTGCGATCGCGACACCAGGTGCGGTACCCCTGCCGCGTGCAACTGGTGATGGCCGCCAACCCCTGTCCCTGCGGTGCCGCCGAGCCGGGGGAGTGCACGTGTCCGCCCGGGGCGCGGCGTCGGCACATGGCCGCGGTGTCGGGGCCGCTGCGCGACCGCATCGACGTGCAGCTGTCCATCCACCCGCGGCATTCCGTCGTGAGGCCGGAGCCGGGCGAGGAATCGGCGGCGATCCGCGAGCGGGTGATCGCGGCGCGGGACCGGGCGCGCGCACGATGGACGGCGATGGGCATCGAGGCGGCGGGGGCGAATTCCTCGGTGCCCGGACCGGTGCTGCGCAGAAACGCACCGGCCGACGATGCGGGGATGGCGTACCTGGAATGCCGCCTGGCGGACCGCACGGTCACCCAACGCGGCGTCGACAGGGCGCTGCGGGTCGCCTGGACGCTCGCGGACCTCGACGGACGGGAGCGGCCGACCCTCGAGGACGTGGCCGCGGCGTGTGACCTGCATGCCCCGACCGACGGCGAGGTGGCGGCATGACGCGGGCGCGCCGGGCGTGGGCGTATCTGGCGCGGACGGTCGAGGGGCCGCATCCGTCGCTGAACGTGTTGTTGGGAGAAGTCGGGCCGGAGGAGGCCGCCGAACGCGTCAAACGACGGGTCGGGTTGCCGCGGGATCTGGCGGGGGCGACGGAAACCCGGTACCACCGGGATCAATCGGACGAGGACCTGGCCGCCGCCGAGCGGCACGGGTTCCGTCTGGTCACCCCCGAAGACGACGAATGGCCCGTAGACGCGATCCAACAATTCCTCGGGTCGACCGCCACGGGGCCGGAGGCCGCGCCACCGCATGCGTTGTGGGTGCGGGGCGGCGAGTTGGGTTCGCTTTTCGACGACTCCGTGGCGATGGTCGGCACCCGGGCCGCCACGTCCTACGGCACCCGGATGACCGAGCGATTGGCGGCGGGCGTGGCCCGTGCGGGGGCGACGATCGTCAGCGGCGGGGCGCTCGGCATCGACGCGGTGGCGCACCGGACGGCGCTGGAAGCCGGCGGTCGGACAGTCGTGGTCGCCGCATGCGGTCCGGGGGTCGACTACCCGGTGTCGCACGTGGACCTGTTCCGGCGGATCGGGGCGACGGCGAAACACGGGGCGATCGTCACCGAGTACCCGCCGGGGGTCAGGCCGGCCCGGCACAGGTTCCTCACCCGCAACCGTTTGGTGGCCGGGCTGACCGGGGCGACGGTGCTGGTGGAGGCGGGGTGGCGCTCGGGGGCGCGCAACACCGCCGGGTGGGCCAGAAGCATGAACCGTCCGGTCGGGGCGGTTCCGGGGCCGGCGACGGCGGCGTCGTCCACGGGTTGCCACGATGCGATTCGGCAGGGGGACGCGGTGCTGGTGACCAGTCCGGAGCACATTCTCGGCCTGTACCGGGGCGTCGGCGCCGTCGACGAGGACGCGCAGCTGGAGTTGGATTGGGCCGCCGATCCCGTGCAGGCGCTGGGCCGCAACGAACTGCGGGTCTACGACGCCACCCCGATGGCCGGGGTCGGGGAAGGCCGGGGTGCCGATACGGCGGCCATCGCGGCAGAGGCGGCGCTGACGTTGCCGTTGACCATGCATCTGCTGCTGGCCCTGGAGGGAAAGGGCCTGGTGGTCCGTGAGGGGAGTACGTGGCGAAGGGCGAGGTAGGGGCCTTCGAAAATCGGGAGAAAATTGGGGGTTGCGACTTCCGTAAGGCTATGTAGAATAGGGCAGGCAAGCCTAAGGGAGGGGCCGATACGGGCTGGTGTCGGCCACTCTTCCCGCTAACGGTGGGCCGGACGAGGGCGTCGTGTCTTCAGGGGTCGCGACGGCCACCCGGCTCACCGGGGTAGGGTCTTGCATCATGGGTGAGGCACTGACGACGGCTTCCGGAGGGCCCGCGGATCACGCGGACCGCCGGGGGCCGTCGTCGCCGCTCTCCGACGCATTGTCCCCGAACCTCGAGGCGGTGCTGGGAGACTTCCTCGACCACCTCGAACATGTCCGGGGACTCGCGCCGCGCACCATCCGCGCGTACCGGGCCGACCTCGTGCCCTTGCTCGCGGGCATCGACGACATCGGCGAACTCGACGTTCGCGTCATCCGGGCCCACCTCGGCGCCAAGCATCGGGCGGGTGCGGCTCGTTCGTCCCTGGCCCGGGCCGTGACCTCCATCCGCCGGTTCGGGGCCTGGGCGGTCTCGGCGGGGCTTCTCGACGTCGACCCCGCCGCCCGCGTGACCGGACCCCGCCCGCATCGCCACCTTCCCGAGATCCTCACCGTCGACCAAGCCGACGCCATGCTCGACGGGAAGGGGGGAGAGGGAGAGGTCGCTTCCGGCGAAAACGCCACTCCCGCACGGCGGGCGCTGGCCCTGCGGGACCGGGCGTTGATGGAGATCCTTTACGCGGCCGGTATCCGCGTGGGCGAGTTGTGCGCGCTCGACCTCGACGACGTCGATCTCGCCCGCGGCACCCTCACCGTCACGGGCAAAGGCGACAAGCAGCGCACCGTCCCCTTCGGCGAACCTGCGGCCCGCGCCATCGAGAACTGGATCGGCGCCCGCGACGAGGTGGCCGCCGGAGAGAACCCGGCCCTGTTCCTCGGGGCCCGCGGCGGGCGGCTGGATCCCCGTCAGGCCCGCCGCATCGTCCACGCGGCGACGTCGGAGGCCGGGGCGGACCTGTCCCCGCACGGGCTGCGCCACACCGCAGCCACGCACATGGTCGAAGGTGGCGCCGATCTGCGCGTCGTGCAGGAGATGCTCGGCCACGCGTCGCTGGGCACGACGCAGATTTACACCCACGTCTCCACCGACCGGCTGCGCGAGGCGCACCGCCGGGCCCACCCCCGGGCGTGAGCGGGCCCTTCCCTCAGCCCCTCACTCCACGGGTTTCAACACGATCGGCCTGAGCCACAGCAAATCCAGCGGATTGAGGTAATCCCGACCCCGCAGCGCGCCCCAATGCAGGCCGGGGTCCTGGCCGGCCTCCAACGTCCCGATCACGTCACCCCGGCGCACCCGATCACCGCGACGCACCGACCACCGCACCGGCTGATAGGTGGTGCGGATGCCGTCGGCGTGCATCACCGACACCGTCGGCGTCCCCGCCACCATCCCGGCGAAGTGCACGACACCGTCACCCGAGGCTCGCACGGCCGATCCGATCGGCGCCGCCAGATCCACGCCCCGGTGTCCGGGCAGCCAGCGTTGGGCCGGCGGATCGTAGGGAGTGACGACGTCGCCCGGCACCGGTTTGGCGTGCTCTATCGCGGAGATGCCGCCGGAGCGAGGGGCGGCATCGGCCACCGTGGATTCCGGAATGACGGAAATGCAGGCAAAGAGCGAGCAGCACAGGACAATGCACAGACACCGGGCCAGCGATCGAATGGCCGTATGTTGGAGGGGCGCGGTCACGGCCTCAGATGACCGTGAAGGTCGGCCGTCGTCAAGCGAAAAAGCCCGGCCCCGACGCCCGATTGTGGATAAAAGTCGACCTGTGGATGAGCCCGTTGGCGCCACCAGCGGCGTTGCGCTAAACTACCCCCCGCAGTGTGCCCGGACGACCCGGGCACGCTGACTTCGCGCGCCGCACATCGCAGCCCACGTCGCCGGGTGCCCGGTCACAACCGGGAGGCGACGCAGGTTCCAGCGGCGCCAGGGTGCGGAGAAAACCCGCACGCGACATCAACCGAACATCAATCAGAAAGCGAGGAAGGGAAGCAGCCGCGGTCCTAGTCAGACCGGACGAGAGGCCTTCCCTGAATTCACATGGCTGTCGTTTCCATGCGCGAACTCCTCGACGCCGGCGTCCACTTCGGACACCAGACGCGTCGCTGGAACCCCAAGATGAAGCGCTTCATCTTCACCGACCGCAACGGCATCTACATCATCGACCTGCAGCAGACGCTGACCTACATCGATGAGGCCTACGAGTTCGTCAAGGAGACCGTCGCCCACGGCGGCAACATCCTTTTCGTCGGCACCAAGAAGCAGGCCCAGGAGGCCGTGCAGAACGAGGCCGAGCGCGTCGACATGCCCTACGTCAACCACCGTTGGCTCGGCGGCATGCTCACCAACTTCTCCACCGTCTCCAAGCGTCTGGCCCGCCTGAAGGAGCTTCAGGCCATGGACGCCGCCGAGAACGGCTACGAGGGTCGCACCAAGAAGGAAATCCTCATGCTGACCCGCGAGCGCACCAAGCTGGAGCGCACCCTGGGCGGCATCCGCGACATGGCCAAGGTCCCCTCGGCCCTGTGGATCGTCGACACCAACAAGGAGCACATCGCCGTCTCCGAGGCGAAGAAGCTCAACATCCCGGTCGTCGCCATCCTGGACACCAACTGCGACCCGGACGACGTCGACTACCCGATCCCGGGCAACGACGACGCCATCCGCTCCGCCACCGTCCTGACCCGCATCATCTCCTCCGCCGTGGAGGAGGGCCGCCGCGTCCGCGCCGAGCGCGAGACCGCCGCCAACCGCGAGGCCGCCGGTGACGCCCCGGTCGAGGCTCCCGCCGCCGAGGCCACCGAGGCTCCGGCCGAGCAGGCCGAGACCCCGGCCGCCGAGTAATTTCGCGGGGACGGGAAACCGTCGATGTGGGAGACTGTCCGCACGGACAGTCTTTCCGGGCCGCATCCCGACGGCCCATCCGACAAACGACACCAAGGAGGATCGCCGCACATGGCGAATTTCACCGCCGCCGACGTCAAGAAGCTCCGCGAGCTCACCGGCTCCGGCATGAAGGCCTGCAAGGACGCCCTGGTCGAGACCGAGGGTGACTTCGACAAGGCCGTCGAGATCCTGCGCATCAAGGGCGCCAAGGACGTGGGCAAGCGTGCCGAGCGCACCGCCGCCGAGGGCCTCATCGCCGTCTCCGGCAACACCATGGTCGAGGTCAACTCCGAGACCGACTTCGTGGCCAAGAACGCCGAGTTCATCGAGTTCGCCAACAAGGTCGCGGAGGCCGCCGCCAAGGTCAAGGCCAACTCCCAGGAGGAGCTCGCCGCCGCCGACCTCGACGGCCAGACCGCCGCCGACGCCACCCAGGAGCTGTCCGCCAAGATCGGCGAGAAGCTCGAGCTGCGTCGCGCCGTGACCCTCGAGGGCGACGACGTCGCCGTGTACCTGCACCGTCGCTCCGCCGACCTGCCCGCCAGCGTCGGCGTGCTCGTCGCCTACACCGGCTCCGGCGAGGAGGCCCAGCAGGCCGCCCACGTCGCCGCCATGCAGGTCGCCGCGCTCAAGGCGCAGTACCTCACCCGCGAGGACGTCCCGGCCGAGCGCGTCGAGGCCGAGCGCACCGTCCTGGAGAACATCACCCGCGAGGAGGGCAAGCCGGAGGCCGCCCTGCCGAAGATCGTCGAGGGTCGCCTCAACGGCTTCTTCAAGGACATCGTCCTCCTGGACCAGGCGTCCGTCGCCGACTCCAAGAAGACCGTCAAGCAGCTGATGGACGAGGCCGGCGTCACGCTGACCGGTTTCGCCCGCTTCGAGGTCGGCCAGCACTAAAGGCCGCCGCGACAGCGCAGGGGCGGGCCCCGGACCTTCGTCGGTTCGGGGCCCGCCCCTTTGCGCGTGTACCATCTGCGATAGCCGATTACCCCGCACAGAAAGAAGGGTCATGACCGACACCACCGAAAAGGACGCCCGCACCGGTTTCCGGCGAGTGATGCTGAAGCTGGGCGGTGAAATGTTCGGTGGCGGCTCCGTGGGCGTCGACCCCAACGTGGTCGAAAACGTCGCCCGCCAGATCGCCGAGGTCGCCCGCGCGGGCACCGAGGTGTGCGTCGTCATCGGCGGCGGCAACTTCTTCCGCGGCGCGCAGCTGCAGCAGCGCGGCATGGATCGCGCGCGCTCCGACTACATGGGCATGCTGGGCACCGTCATGAACTGCCTTGCGCTGCAGGACTTCCTGGAGCAGCAGGGCGTGGACTCGCGGGTGCAGACGGCCATTCAGATGACGCAGGTCGCCGAGCCGTACTTGCCGCTGCGCGCCAAGCGTCACCTGGAGAAGGGCCGCGTCGTCATTTTCGGCGCCGGCATGGGCATGCCGTACTTCTCGACGGACACCACCGCCGCCCAGCGAGCCCTGGAGATCGGGTGCGACGTGCTGCTGATGGCCAAGGCGGTCGACGGGGTGTACTCCGACGATCCGCGCGAGAACCCGGACGCCGAGATGTTCGACCACATCACCCACCGCGAGGTCATCGAGCGCGAGCTGCGCGTCGCCGATGCGACGGCCTTTTCGCTGTGCATGGACAACGACATGCCGATCCTGGTGTTCAATCTGCTCACGGACGGCAACATCGCCCGCGCCGTGGCGGGCGAGCACATCGGCACGCTCGTGCGCAGCTGATAGATTAAAGACCCGTAACACCCGCAGGGGACGAGACCGACAGGTCCCAGATAGAAGAGGCGACGATGATCGACGAGACGCTGCTCGATGCAGAAGAGAAGATGGCCAACTCCGTGGAGCACTGCCGCGAGGAGTTGACCCACATCCGCACCGGCCGCGCGAATCCCGCGATGTTCAACGGCGTCATCGCCGAGTATTACGGCGCGCCGACCCCGATCACCCAGATGTCCACCATCTCGGTGCCGGAGCCGCGGATGCTCATCATCAAGCCGTACGAGCCGTCGGTCATGCAGGACATCGAAGATGCCATCCGCAACTCGGATCTGGGCGTCAACCCGACCAACGACGGCCAGGTTCTGCGCGTCACGGTGCCGCAGTTGACGGAGGAGCGTCGCCGCGAGATGACGAAGATCGCCAAGGGCAAGGGCGAGGACGCGAAGATCGCCATCCGCAACGTGCGCCGCAAGGGCATGGAGGCCCTGAAGAAGATCCAGAAGGACGGCGACGCGGGCGAGGACGAGGTGCAGACCGCCGAGAAGGAGCTCGACGGCGTCACCAAGAAGTACGTCGAGCAGGTCGATGCGCTCGTCGAGCGCAAGGAAGCCGAGCTGATGGAGGTCTAGGACCTCCGCTTTCCCGTATGCCCCCTTTTTTCACGAACCGGAGCTGACGTGCCCTCGCCGAATTCCGAGCGCCTCATCGAGGAGCTCCGCCTTCCCAAGCCGCGCAATTCCGCGGGGCGCAACGTGCCCGTCGCCATCGGCATGGGCGTGTTGCTGGGTGCCCTGGTCATCGGTTCGCTGCTGCTCGGCCCGGTGGCGTGGTACGTCCTCGTCGCGGTGGCCGCGGCGGCGGCCACGTGGGAGGTGGCGCAGCGGTTGCGGGAGTCCGATTGGATGTTGCCGCGGCCGGTGCTGATCCTCGGCGGGCAGGCGATGATTTGGCTGTCGTGGCCGATGGGGGTGTCGGGCATCGCCGTGGGCCTGTTGGCCACGTTGATGGCGTTGCTGGTCAGCCGGTTGTTCTTGTACGGCGCGAACGAGGCGCCGCGGAACTGGCTTCGCGACGTCGGCGTGGGCTGTTTGGTGATCATGTGGATCCCGCTGTGCCTGGCGTTCGCCGCGAGCCTGGCGCACATGCCCACTCCGGGCGACGTGAATCCGGTGTGGGTGATCGTCACCTTCATGTTGTGCGTGGTCGCCAATGACGTCGGCGGCTACGTGGCCGGGGTGTTCTTCGGCAAGCATCCGATGGCGCCGGCGGTGAGCCCGAAGAAATCGTGGGAGGGTTTCGCGGGCTCGGTGGCCTTCGGCTCCGCGGTTGGTGCGGCGTCGGCGGTTCTGCTTCTCGACGCCCCGTGGTGGTTCGGCATGGTGCTCGGCATGGTGCTCGTCGTCGCCGCCACCCTCGGCGATCTCGTTGAGTCGCAGTTCAAGCGGGATCTGGGGATCAAGGACATGTCCGACCTGATCCCGGCCCACGGTGGCCTGATGGACCGCCTGGACGGCATGTTGCCGGCGGCGGCCATGGCCTGGATGATGTTGACGATCTTCGGCCTGTGACGGCCGGGCCCCGGGGGCGGGGGAGGGGCCGGCGGGTCAGCCGCGCTTGTGGTTGCGCTTCATCTCGAACATCTTCCAGATGCCGGCGCAGGCCATGATGAGGCCGCCGATGATGGAGGCCAGCAGGAGACCCACGCCGAGCGGGAAGTTCCACGTCCACGCGAACAGGTTGAGCTCAACGGACTGCTGGTTCTGCATGATGAACACCAGCAGCAGGATCAGCAGCAGGGCGCCGACGATGAGGGCGACCCACGTACTCGACGCCGCGGTGCCCTGCTTGGCGGGTTTGGCGGGCTTGGCGGGCTTGTCGTCGTGGAAGGGGGTGGGGGCCTTTTCCGTCGCCGGGGCGATCGCGGTGTCGTCGCTGCCCGGGGCGGGAGGGAGGTCCGCTGCGTTCTCTGCGGGCAGGGGGTAGTCGTCGCGGGAGCGCCCGGAGGCGGCGGGAAGGTCGTTTTCAGTCATGCACACCATTCAACCTTGCCGTGCGGTTCGCCGCCAATGGTCGCAGCATGCGATGATGAGGCCATCATGACCAAGCAACTTCCGCTCGTCTTCAAGGCGCCCCGGCGCGGCATGCCCGACCCCCACCTCGCGGACCTGGATGGTCCGGCCCTCAAGGAAGCGGTGAAGGATCTCGGCCTGCCGGCGTTCCGCGCCAATCAGATCGCCCGCCATTACTACGGCCGCCTCGAGGCGGACCCGGAGACCATGACGGACCTGCCCGCCGCCGCCCGCGGCAAGGTCAAGGACGCGTTGTTCCCGCCTCTTCTGGAGCCGGTGCGGCACATTTCCTGCGATGACGGCGAGACCCGCAAGACCCTGTGGAAGGCCGGCGACGGCACGTTGCTGGAGTCGGTGCTGATGAAGTACCCGGATCGTGCGACGCTGTGCATTTCGTCGCAGGCCGGTTGCGGCATGGCGTGCCCGTTCTGCGCGACCGGCCAGGGCGGTCTGCAGCGCAATCTGTCGACCGCGGAGATCATCGACCAGGTCCGCGAGGCCGCAGCCACCATGCGCGACGAGGGCGGTCGGTTGACGAACATCGTCTTCATGGGCATGGGCGAGCCCCTGGCCAATTACAAGCGCGTCGTCGCCGCGGTGCGCCGGATCACGGACCCGGTGCCGGATGGTTTCGGCATTTCGCAGCGCAACGTCACGGTGTCGACGGTGGGGTTGGCGCCGGCGATCCGCAAGCTTGCCGACGAGGACCTGTCGGTGACGTTGGCGGTGAGCCTGCACACGCCGGACGACGAGCTGCGCGACACCCTGGTGCCCATCAACAATCGGTTCACCGTCGCCGAGGTTCTCGACGCCGCCCGGTACTACGCCGACAAGTCCGGCCGTCGGGTGTCCATCGAGTACGCGCTCATCCGCGACATCAACGACCAGGGTTGGCGCGCCGACATGCTGGGCAAGAAGCTGCACAAGGCCCTCGGCTCGCGCGTGCACGTCAATCTCATCCCGCTCAACCCGACGCCGGGGTCGAAGTGGGACGCGTCGCCGAAGGAGCAGCAGGACGAGTTCGTCCGCCGCGTCCGCGAACAGGGCGTGCCCTGCACCGTGCGCGACACCCGCGGTAACGAGATCGCCGCGGCCTGTGGTCAGCTCGCGGCCGAGGGCGCCTGACCCACACGGTCGTCCCACGCGGACGCGAAAAACGCCCGCGCCGTGCGAACACGGTGCGGGCGTCGTCGTCCCGGGGGACCTCCAGTGAGGATTAGGCCTGGAGGGTCTTGCCCTTGTCCTCGTCGGTCGCCGGAATGCCGGCGGTCACCGGGGCCTGGGCCTTGTTCTTGCCGTAGGTCTCCGGGGTGTGGTTCCAGGCGCGCATCTGGGACTCGGTGAGCTCGGCGTAGACGCCGGTGCCGTTGAGCTGGTCGCTGGTCCACTGCGGCTCGACGTGGCCGAGCGGCTTGTTGTGGGCGGTGACGGTGCGGACCTGCTTGCCCTTCGGCGAGAAGGCGCGCAGCAGCAGGCCGATGGTGAAGAGCGCGGCGATGCCGATCAGCCAGATGTTCTCGACCTTGCCCGGGTGGTTGCCCCAGAGCATCGCGATCAGGAAGATCACGGAGATCCAGCCGGCCTTCTGCAGGGTCGCCTCGCTCAGGGCGCTCCAACCCCACTTGGCGGCGGGGACGTCGAGATTGCTGACGCCGTTGTAGAATTCTTCCTTCTTCTGTCCGTGGGCCACGGTAATCCTCCTGTTTGCGCCGTACCTTCGCCGCCGCAGTGCCTGGTGTTGCTTGTGCTCGTCACGGTGTTCGTCACCGTCGCATCCGCGGCGGTCCCGCTAACGTGCATTTTGGCACACTCTCAGCGAATGTTGAGTATCGGGTGTAACAATACCCCAGTGAAGACCAGGATTCTCGTTCTCGGCAGCACCGGTTCCATCGGCACGCAGGCGCTGGAGGTGATCGCCGACAATCCGGAACGGTTTGCCGTGGTCGGACTGGCCGCGGGCGGGGGGAACCCGGAATTGCTCGCCGCCCAGGCGAAGGCCCACGGCGTGTCGTTCGATCATGTCGCCTGCGCCGATCCGGCCGCCGCGGCGTCCATCGACGCATCCGTCCTCCACGGCCCCGACGCCGCCGAGCGTCTGGTTCGCGAGGTCGAGGCGGACGTCGTGCTCAATGCGCTGGTCGGTTCCATGGGGCTCGGGGCGACCCTCGCCGCCCTGGAGTCCGGGGCGCGTCTGGCGCTGGCGAACAAGGAATCCCTCGTGGCCGGTGGTTCGCTGGTCCTGCGCACCGCGCGGCCGGGCCAGCTGGTGCCGGTCGATTCGGAGCATTCCGCCATGGCCCAGTGTCTGCGGTCGGGCACCCTGGACGAGGTCGACCGGCTCGTGCTCACGGCCTCCGGCGGCCCGTTCCGCGGTTGGACCCGCGAGCAGCTGATGACCGCCACCCCCGAGCAGGCGGGCGCGCACCCGACGTGGTCGATGGGCCCCATGAACACCCTCAACTCGGCGTCGCTGGTGAACAAGGGTCTGGAACTCATCGAGGCATCCCTGCTTTTCGACGTTCCGGCCGATCGCATCGACGTCACCGTGCACCCGCAGTCGATCATCCATTCCATGGTGACCTTCATCGACGGGGCGACCATCGCGCAGGCGTCGCCGCCGTCGATGAAGCTGCCCATCGCCCTGGCCATGGGGTGGCCGGACCGCGTCGCCGACGCCCAGCCGGCGCTGGACTTCCGCGACGCGATGGATTGGCGTTTCGAACCCCTCGACGACGACGTCTTCCCGGCCGTGCGCCTGGCGCGCGAGTCGGTGACGGTCGGCGGTTGCACCCCGGCGGTGTACAACGCCGCCAACGAAGAGGCCGCGGAGGCGTTCCTCGCAGGCCGCATCGCCTTCCCGCACATCGTCGACACCGTCGGGGAGACCCTCGACGCCATCGACGCGACGGCGCAGCCGCGCGACATCGCCGACGTCCTCGAAGTCGAGGGCCGGGCCCGGGCGCTGTCCACCGAGTTGGCGGATAGGCTGGCGCGGTGAGTTTTCTTCTCGGGGTCGTCCTTTTCGCGCTCGGCATCGCGGTGACCATCGCCCTGCACGAGTGGGGCCACATGCGGGCCGCCCGCGCATGCGGCATGCGCGTGCGCCGTTACTTCATCGGCTTCGGACCGACGGTGTGGTCCACCAGCCGCCGCCACGCTGGCGCCGGGGGCCATCTCACCGAGTACGGCGTCAAGGCCGTGCCGTTGGGCGGTTTCTGCGACATCGCGGGCATGACCGCCCAGGACCCGGTGGCGCCGGAGGAAGAGGAACACGCCATGTGGCGCCGCCCCTGGTGGCAGCGCATCGTGGTGCTCTCCGGCGGCGTGGCCATGAACCTCGTCGTCGGCGTCATCCTCATCTACGTCGTCGCCGTGGCGTGGGGCCTGCCGAACCTCAACGCGGACTATTCGCCGCGCGTGCAGGCCACCCAGTGCGTGCCCGCCACCCAGCACGCCGACGGGACCCTGTCGGAGTGTTCCGGCACCGGGCCCGCCGGAGACGCGGGGTTGCGGGCCGGCGACGTGATCACGTCGGTCAACGGCCGGGAGGTGGAGACCTACCCGCAGGTCATCGAGGCCGTCGGGTCGTCGGAAAGCGGCCCCATCGAATTCACCGTCGAGCGGGCGGGCACCATCGAAACGATCACGGTGCAACCCGACGTAGTCGAACGCCGCGCCGCCGACGGCACCGTCGTGGAAACCCCCGCCGTCGGCGTGCTGTTCCAACGGCCGGACAACACCCTCAACGAGTACACGCCGCTGACCGCGGTGCCCGGGGCGCTGACGTTCACCGTCGACATGTTCGGCGCCGTGTGGGACGGCCTGCTGTCCATCCCGTCGAAGGTGCCCGGCGTCGTCGCGTCGATCTTCGGCGGCGAACGCGACCAGGAAAGCCCCATGAGCGTCGTCGGCGCCAGCCGCGTCGGCGGCGAGATGGTGGAAAACGACATGTGGAGCGGGTTCCTCATGATGCTCGCCAACCTCAACTTCTTCCTGGCGCTGTTCAACCTCGTGCCGCTGCCGCCGCTCGACGGCGGGCACATCGCCGTCGTCGTCTACGAGAAGCTCCGCGACTTCGTCCGCCGCCTGGCCGGCAAGCCCGCCCTGGGCCCGGCGGATTACACCAAGCTGATGCCGGTGACGATGGCGTTCACCGCCGTGCTGCTGACGTTCGGCGTGATCGTCATCGCAGCCGACGTCGTCAACCCGATCCGGCTTTTCGGCTAACGTCCATGTGTAGACGCCATCCAGGCATGGCTATCCACGTACCGCCATCCACGTACCGTCCAGGAATGAGGAAGCACTTCCCGTGAACGTCTCGCTCGGAATCCCCGAAACCCCCGCCGTCCTCGCGCCGCGTCGCAAGACCCGCCAGCTGATGGTCGGCGGCGTCGGGGTCGGGTCGGACCACCCGATCTCGGTGCAGTCGATGACCAACACGAAGACGCACGACATCAACGCCACGCTGCAGCAGATCGCGCAACTGACCGCGTCGGGCTGCGACATCGTCCGCGTCGCGTGCCCGAAGACGATCGACGCGGAGGCGCTGCCGATCATCGCGAAGAAGTCGCCGATCCCGGTCATCGCGGACATCCACTTCCAGCCGAAGTACATCTTCGCCGCCATCGACGCGGGATGTGCGGCGGTGCGCGTGAACCCGGGCAACATCAAGGAGTTCGACGGACGCGTCAAGGAGGTCGCCAAGGCCGCCGGTGACGCGGGCATTCCCATCCGCATCGGCGTCAACGCCGGTTCGCTGGACAAGCGGATCATGGAGAAGTACGGCAAGGCCACCCCGGAGGCGCTGGTGGAGTCGGCGCTGTGGGAGGCGAGCCTGTTCGAGGAGCACGGCTTCGGCGACATCAAGATCTCCGTCAAGCACAACGACCCGGTGGTGATGGTGGAGGCCTACCGTCAGCTGGCCGCGCAGTGCGATTACCCGCTGCACCTCGGCGTGACGGAGGCCGGCCCGGCGTTCCAGGGCACCGTGAAGTCCGCCGTGGCGTTCGGAGCGCTGCTGGCGGAGGGCATCGGCGACACCATCCGCGTGTCGCTGTCGGCTCCGCCGGAGGAGGAGATCAAGGTCGGCGACCAGATCCTCCAGTCGCTGAATCTGCGTCCGCGCAAGCTGGACATCGTGTCGTGCCCGTCGTGCGGTCGCGCGCAGGTCGACGTGTACGAGTTGGCCGACAGGGTCACCGCAGGCCTGGAGGGCCTGGAGGTGCCGTTGCGCGTGGCCGTGATGGGCTGCGTCGTCAATGGTCCGGGCGAGGCGCGCGACGCCGACCTGGGCGTGGCGTCGGGCAACGGCAAGGGGCAGATCTTCGTCAAGGGCGAGGTCATCAAGACCGTGCCGGAGGATCAGATCGTGGAGACCCTGATCGAGGAGGCCATGCGCATCGCCGCCGAGATGGGCGAGGACGCGGGCACCGTCACCGGTGCGCCGGAGGTCAAGATCACCGGCGCCTAGCGGCGCGCGTCCGGGGCAAGGTTTCGGGCTTGACGACGGCCGATCTTGGGGCTTTTCGGCGTGCCGTACGGGGGCGCCGGGGTGCCCGGTGATAGCGTCTGCGGCATGAGCCCCAGTTCCCCGCGCCGGCGCATCGCCGCGCTGTTCACGGCCGTCGCGATGGCCGCCACGACGGTGGCGTGCACCCCGCGCCCGGACACCGGGGAAGACGTCCTGGAGGACTTCTTCGAGGCGTTGTCGGCCGGTGACGTCGTCGGCGCCGCGGAGCTGACCGACCACGAGTCGACGGCCCGGGCGGATCTCGACGCGGCGTGGAACGGTCTGTCCGCCGAGTCGCTGGAGACGGAGATCGGGGACGTGCGCGGCGACGGGGGACGAACCACCGCGCAGGTGACCATGAATTGGGATCTGGCGGGCGACCGCGAGTGGTCGTACGACACGACGTTCCACCTGACCCGGTCGGACAGCCGGTGGGCGGTGCGGTGGAGCCCGTCGGCGCTGCATCCGCGGCTGGGCAACAATCAGCATCCGGAGTTGCGGCGCGTCCCGGCGCCGCGGGCGTCGGTGGTCGGCTCCGATGGTGCGCCGCTGCTGGAACCGGGGACGGTGCACCGGGTGGTGCTCGACCGGTCGGCGGTGTCGGACGTGCAGGGGGCGGTCAACCGCATCGCCACGGTCGTCAACAACGGCATGCCCGCCGATGACGAGGGGCGTCGGGCGGCGAGCGTGGACGCCCGCGCCGTGGGCAAGCAGGCCGTCGGGGGAGAAGGGCCGTATTCCGTCGTGGTGCTGCCGGCGGATTCGCCGGTCGAGATGCGCGACGAGCTCGCCTCGCTGCCGGGTGTGACGGTCAACGACGAGGCGGCGATGGTGCGGCCGGATCCGGGGTTCGCGCCGGATCTGATGAGCCGCGTGGAGCGGATCGTCTCCGACGACGTCACCGGCGACGACGGGTGGAGCATCGTGGCGGCCAACCCGGACGGGGGCGTGCTGGCGTCGCTGCATTCGGTGGATCCGGAGGTGCGTCCGGCCATCCGCGCGTCGGTGAGCAAGACGGTGCAGGACGCCGCGCAGCGGGCGGTGGATCTGCGGCCGGATGCCGAGGTCATGCTCGTGGCGGTGCGTCCGTCGTCGGGCGAGGTGCTGGCCGTGGCGCAGACGGGCAAGGCCGACGAAAAGGGTGACCTGGCGCTGATGGGGCAGTTCCCGCCGGGGTCGACGTTCAAGATCGTCACCGCGGCCGCCGGGATGGACCATCTCGACTTGGACCCGGGGTCGACGGTGCCGTGCCCGGGCACGATGACGTTGGGGCCGCGCGTGGTGACCAACTACAACGGCTCCGGCGTGGGCGACACCTCGCTCAACGACGCCTTCGCGCGGTCGTGCAACACCACCTTCGCCGACATCTCGTACCGCCTGGAGCCCGGTCGGCTGCAGTCGGAGGCCGAGCGCTTCGGCATCGGCGTGGACTACCGCATCGCGGGCCTGGACACGATCACCGGTTCGGTGTCCGACGGCACCGACGAGGCCGAGCGCATCGACGCCGGCTACGGCCAGGGCTTCG
The DNA here is from genome assembly GCF_001807025.1 of Corynebacterium sp. HMSC11E11. Classification (NCBI taxonomy): domain Bacteria; kingdom Bacillati; phylum Actinomycetota; class Actinomycetes; order Mycobacteriales; family Corynebacteriaceae; genus Corynebacterium; species Corynebacterium sp. HMSC11E11. Next base: position 72,865 of record NZ_KV787131.1, read on the forward strand.
ACTTGGCCAGCCCCTTCGGCATGGCGATGGTCTCGGCGACGGTGGCGGCGGGCCGCGTGCCCACCCCGACCCTGGTGCCCCAGGCCGGAACATGGGCGTCGACGCAGCCGGAGCCGCTGAACCCGGAGACCGTCCAGAAGCTGCGCAGCGTCATGCGTTCGGTGGTCACGTCGGGCACGGCCACGGCGATCGCCGGTCGCGGCGAGGTGTACGGAAAGACCGGCGAGGCCGAGGTCACGGGCGGTTCGCACGCGTGGTTCACCGGCTGGCGCGATGACATCGCCTTCGCCACGCTCATCGTCCACGGCGGCGGCTCGGAGCATGCGGTGGCGGTGACCGACGCATTCCTGGCCAACCTCGACGAGCAGGCGGACGCCGCGCCCGTCGACTGATCGATCCGGCGGCGGGGGTATCGTGTTCGCCATGACCGATCGCGCACCGTTGACCATGCAGGAGCCCACCCCGTCACGCACCGTGCCCGCCCACATCGAGCGGCCGGAGTACGCGTGGAAGGACGAGGTCGCCGAGGGAGTCGGCGAGCCGCTGGTCCAATCACCGGAGGACATCGAGGCCATGCGGGAGGTGTCCCGCATCGCCGCCAACGCGTTGGTGGAGGCGGGGAAGGCCTGCGTGCCGGGGGCGACGACGGACGACGTCGACCGGGTGGTCCACGAGTACCTGATGGACCACGACACGTACCCGTCGCCGTTGGGCTATCGGGGCTTCACCAAGAGCTGCTGCGTGTCGCTCAACGAGATCGTGTGCCACGGCATTCCGGGCCCGCAGGTCATCGAGGACGGCGACATCGTCAACGTCGACGTGACGGGCTACAAGAATGGCGTGCACGGCGACACCAACGCCACGTTCTTCGCCGGCAACGTGTCCGAGGAGCACCGTCTGCTGGTGGAGCGCACCTACAACGCGACGATGCGCGGCATCAAGGCCATCAAGCCGGGCCGCGAGATCAACGTCATCGGCCGCGTCATCGAGGCGTACGCGCGGCGTTTCGGCTACAACACGGTCCGCGATTTCACCGGCCACGGCGTCGGCACGACGTTCCACAACGGCCTGGTGGTGCTGCATTACGACGAGCCGTCGCAGACCACCGTGCTCGAGCCGGGCATGACGCTGACGGTGGAGCCGATGATCAACCTCGGCGGGTTGGACTACGAGATCTGGGATGACGGTTGGACCGTCCAGAACACCGACCGCAAGTGGACCGCCCAGTTCGAGCACACGGTGCTGGTGACCGATTCGGGCGTGGAGATCCTCACCCTGCCGGACGAGGTCGTCGAGGGGCAGTTCCTCACCGGCTGGAAGCCGGGCGCCTGATCCGATGACCGGGTCGTCGCCCCGGGGCACCGCGTTTCTCGTCGCCGGCTGCACGTCCGATGCGGGCAAGTCGGTGCTGGTCGCCGGCCTGTGTCGGCTGCTGGTGCGCCGGGGCGTGTCGGTGGCGCCGTTCAAGGCGCAGAACATGTCCAACAACTGCGCGGTGACGCCCGACGGCGGGGAAATCGGCCGCGCCCAGGCGCTGCAGGCGTTGGCGTGCGGCCTGGAACCCAGCGTCGACTTCAACCCCGTGCTGCTCAAACCGGGCTCCGACCAGACGAGCCAGGTCGTGGTGCGCGGCCGGGCGGAGGGCACCGTGTCGGCGCTGACCTACCGGGAGCGTCGTAAAGCACTGCGGTCCGTCACCGTCGACTGCCTGGCCGATCTGCGCGCGCGGTACGACGTCGTGGTGTGCGAGGGAGCGGGGTCGCCCGCGGAGGTCAACCTGCGGGAATCGGACATCGCCAACATGGGCTTGGCGGAAGCCGCCGACCTGCCGGTGCTCGTCGTCGGCGACATCGACCGCGGTGGGGTGCTGGCGCATTTCGTGGGCACGCACGCGATCCTCGGGGAGTCCGACCGCCGCCGGATCACGGGCTTCGTGGTGAACAAATTCCGCGGGGCGGTGGAACTGCTCACGCCGGGACTCGACGTCGTCACGCAGCGCACGGGCGTGCCGGTGCTCGGCGTCGTCCCGTTCATTTCCGGCCTGTGGATCGACGCGGAGGATTCGCTGGGCACCGTCGCCGCGACGTCCATCGGACCGGCCACGCGGCCACTGGGGGAAGAGACGCTCACCGTCGCCGCCATCCGACTGCCGCGGGTGTCCAACGCCACCGACGTCGAGGCCCTGGCCGCCGAGCCGGGCGTGCGCGTCGAGTGGACCGTCGACCCGAGCACCGTCGCCCGCGCCGACCTGGTGGTGCTGCCCGGCACGAAGGCCACGGTGCACGACCTCGGCTGGTTGCGGGACCGGGGGCTCGACGACGCCCTGATCCGGCGGGCCGCCCGCGGAGCGCCGACGCTGGGCATCTGCGGGGGATTCCAGATGATGTGCGCGTCCATCGTCGACGAGGTGGAGGCCGGTGACGGGGCCGCCCCGGTGCGCGTCGACGGTCTGGGCATCTTCGACGCCGACATCGGCTTCGCCGAACCGAAGGTCCTCGCCCGCCACGACGACGGCTCCTACGAGGTGCACAACGGCCGCGTGACCAGAAGCGGCGAAGAGACGTGGCCCCATGGCGAGGGGGCCGTGCGCGGCGCCGTCGCAGGCACCCACCGGCACGGCCTGCTGGAAAACGACGACCTGCGCCGCCGGTACCTGCGATCGGTCGCCGACGCCGCCGGACTGGACGGTTTCGTCGTCGCCCCCGACACCGATTTCCGCGCCGAGCGGCTGCGCCAACTGGACCTCATCGCCGACGCGATCGAGGCACACCTCGCGGGGCCCGCGCTGGCCGCGGCGACCGGCGTGCCGGAACTGGGGTGATCCCCGGCGCTTAGTCGAACTCGAGGCCGAGGATCGCGTTCTCGATGAGCTCCGGCAGCGCCGGGTGGATCCAGTGCTGTGCGGCCACGACCTCGCGGACGTCCAGGTCGAACGCCATCATCTGGATGCACTGCTGCACCAGGGTGGCGGCCTGCTCGCCGATGAAGTGGGCGCCGAGCAGACGGCCGGTGCGCTTGTCGGCGATGAGCTTGGCGAAGCCGTCGCGATCCTCCAGCGCCCAGCCGTAGGCCACGTCGCCGTAGTTCTGCACCTTCACGGTGATCTCGGTGCCGTTGTCCCGCGCCCACTGCAGCGCCTCGTCCTCGGTCATGCCGACCTGGCCGATCTGGGGGTGCGAGAAAATCGCCGACGGAATGTGCCGGTGGTCGAAGGACCGCAGGTCGCCGGGGTTGAGGACGTTGTGGAAGACCACCTTCGCCTCATGGTTGGCGATGTGCTTCAGCTGATGCGGGCTGGACACGTCGCCCAGGGCCCACACGCCCTCGGCGGAGGTGCGGCCGTGCTCGTCGACGGCGATGCGGCCGTCGGCGGTCATGTCCACCCCGCCGGCGGCGAGTTCCATCAGATCGCCGTTGGGGGTCCGCCCGGTGGCGACGAGGAATTCGCCGCCTCGGACCTCGGTGCCGTCGGAAAGCTTCGCGACGACGACGCCGTCCTCCTCGCGCAGCGATTCGATGGTCGTGTTGAGGCGCACGTCCCAATCCCGGGAGGCGACCTCGGTGAACCGGGCCGACACGTCGGCGTCGGACTGGCGGTTGAGGGCGCCGGAACGGACGATGACGTGGACCTTGACGCCCAGCGACGAGAAGACGTGCGCGAACTCGGTGGCGATGAACCCGCCGCCGAGGATGATCATCTCCTCCGGCAGCCGGTCGATGCGCATGATGTCGGCGTTCGTGCGGTACCGCACGCCGGATTCGGTGACGAAGCCCGGGATCGTCGTGCGCGAGCCGGCGGCGATGATGATCTGGTCGGCGGTGATCTCCATCTCCTCGTCGCCCTGGCCGGTGCGGATGCGGCGGGGCCCGACGAAGACGGCGTGGCGGTCGTAGACGTCGATGTTCGGCGTCTCCGGGCCGCGGCGGTACGCCTCGCCGCCGTCGGCGATGGCGTCGATGCGGTCGGCGAACACCCGCTCCTTGATGGAATCCCAGTCGATCGAATCGACGTGGGCGTGAACCCCCAGTCGGGCCGCCTCGGACACGGTGCGGGCGGCGTCGGCGGCGAGCACGTACATCTTCGTGGGGATGCACCCGACGTTGAGGCACGTGCCGCCGAAACGGCCCTCCTCGACCAGCGCGATGCGCACGTCATCGAAGGCGGGGGACGGGATCGAGTTGCCCGATCCGGTGCCGATGATGATCAGGTCGTAATGACGGGCGTTGTCGCTGGTCAAAGCATCTCCTCGGTGGTTGGGGTCGTGTGCGCGGGGGTCAGCGGCCGTTGACGGAATCCAGGAACAGGATCGTCTCCCTCATCGCCTGGGCGCGCGCATGGTCCTTGGACAAATAGACGTCGTGGCGGGCGCCGGGGATGGTCCGGTGGCGCGCCCCGCTTCCCAGACAACGCGTGCGGCGGGCGATCTGTTCCACGTCGAGCACCGCGTCGGCGGTGTCCAGCGACGGCGACCACTTCTGGTTCACGGCCGAACGGTCCGAGTGCAGCACCAGGCAGGGCACTCCGACCTCGATGCCGCGGTGCAGGCGACGCTGGGCGACGAGCACGGCGTTGAGCCACGACCAGGACTTCACGTGGCCGGCGATGGGCTTGAAGGTCGTGTCGAAGTCCCACTCGCCCTTGGCGCTGCGGTGGATCGATTGGCCGTAGCCGCCCAGGCCCTTGTCGGGGGTCAGGCGGTCGGGCGCGCGGCGCGCCATGACGGTGGCCGCGAGCTTGACGACGGCGCGCTGCATGGGCGGGAACTGCAGATCCAGCCAGGGGCTGTTGAGCACCGCCCCGGCCACCCGCGCGTGGACGTCGGGGCGACGCTCACGCAACCCGTCGAGCCACAACGCGGCGATGAGACCGCCCGTCGAGTGGGCCAGCGGGACGACGGTGGGATGGCCGGCACCGAGGATCAGGTCCGCGGCTGCGTCCAGGTCGGCGTCGTAAAGCGACAAATCGGTGATGTGATGCCACCGCTGCCCCTCGCGCCGCGACCGACCGCACTTGCGCAGATCCACCGCGTAAAAGGCGTAGCCGGCCTCATGGAGCTCCCGGGCCACGTGATCCTGGAAGAAGTAGTCGCTCATCCCGTGGATCCACAGCACCGCCGGGCGCGAAGTGAAGTCGGCCCCGTCGGCGCCGGGGGGCGCGTACTTGATCACGGTGGCGACGACTTCGCCCTCACCATCCGGGTCCGGGCCCAGGTCGGCGACGGTTTCGGGGAAGTCGGCGCCCAACGAACCGGGCTTCCATTCGGGGGTGGGGGACGTCATGTCATTGAAGGTCACGGCCCACAGCCTAGCGGCACATTATGGGGGTGCACCCGGGGTTGTGCCACAATGGACGGGAACAGTGTGTCAGTCCGGGGGACGTGCGTGCGCCGCCCGATTACCTAGTCATGAAGGATGTTGACCGCAGTGTCTGAAAACAATCTTCCCGCCACCGTCGGTGATGAAGTCGACGTTGTCCTGATCGGTGCGGGCGTCATGAGCGCCACCCTCGGCGTCCTGCTCACGGAGCTCGAACCCGGCTGGTCCCAGCTCATCTTCGAGCGCCTTGACCAGCCCGCCGAGGAATCGTCCTCCCCGTGGAACAACGCCGGCACCGGCCACGCGGCGCTGTGCGAGCTCAACTACACGCCCGAGTCCAACGGCGTGGTCAACGTCGACAAGGCGCTGAAGATCAACGAGCAGTTCCAGGTCTCCCGCCAGCTGTGGACCAACCTGGTCGAAGACGGCGTCATCACCGACCCGAGCGCGTTCATCAACGCCGTCGACCACACCACCTTCGCCCAGGGCCCCGAGCAGATCGCGTTCATGCGCCGCCGCTTCGAGGCCCTCGACAAGCAGCCCCTGTTCCACGACCAGGAGCTCATCGAGGACCAGGACCGCTTCGCCGAGTACCTGCCGCTGATGGCCGAGGGCCGCGACTTCTCCACCCCGGTGTCCGCCATCCGCAACCCCAACGGCACCGACGTCAACTTCGGCGCGCTGACCAAGCAGTACCTGGCGGCCCTGTCCGACCGCGGCACCGAAATCCGCTACGGCCACGAGGTCAAGAACATCACCCGCGAGGGCGCCAAGTGGGTCGTCACGGTGAAGAACATGCACACCGGCGACACCCGCACCGTCCGCGCGAACTTCGTGTTCGTCGGCGCCGGCGGCAACGCCCTGCCGCTGCTGCAGAAGTCCGGTATCCCCGAGATCAAGGGCTACGGCGGCTTCCCCGTCGGCGGCCAGTGGCTGCGCTGCACCAACGAAGAGGTCATCGCCCAGCACAACGCGAAGGTCTACGGCAAGGCGTCCGTCGGCACCCCGCCGATGTCCGTGCCGCACCTGGACACCCGCATCATCGACGGCAAGAAGGGCCTGCTGTTCGGCCCCTACGCCGGCTGGACCCCGAAGTTCCTGAAGCAGGGCAAGATCACCGACCTGCCGATGTCGCTGCGCCCGCACAACCTGGCCACCATGCTCGGCGTCGGCGTCCACGAGATGGGCCTGACCAAGTACCTCATCACCGAGGTGCTCAAGAACCACGCCGCCCGCGTCGAGTCGCTGCGCGAGTACGTGCCCAACGCCCGCGACGAGGACTGGGAGATCGTCCACGCCGGTCAGCGCGTGCAGGTGATCAAGCCGGCCAAGGCCCCGACCTTCGGCACCCTGGAGTTCGGCACCGCCGTCATCAACTCCGCCGACGGTTCCATCGCCGGCCTGATGGGCGCGTCCCCGGGCGCCTCCATCGCCCCGGCCGTGATGATCGAGCTGCTGGAGCGTTGCTTCGGCGACAAGATGAGCGCCTGGACCCCGAAGCTCAAGGAGCTCGTGCCCTCCTACGGCACCTCGCTGGCCGAGGACACCGCCCTGTACAAGGAGGTGTGGGACGCCTCGCAGAAGGCCCTGAAGCTGGAGCGCTGACCCCGGTTTCGCACTGTCGCGCACGGCGGCGGTTCCCGCGGATTCGCGGGGGCCGCCGCCGTCGATTTTTTCGGTACAGGGTATAAGTGGGCTCATGTCTGCCTTTCCGGGTTTTCCGTTTTCCGCGATCGTCGGCCAGGAGCGCCTTCGGCTGGCGCTGCTGTTGACGGCGGTGTCGCCGGGCATCGGCGGGGTGGTGGTGCGCGGCGAGAAGGGCACGGCGAAGACCACGGCCGTGCGCGCGCTGGGGCCGCTGCTGCCGAAGGGCACGGTGGTGGACCTCCCGCTGGGCGCCACGGAGGACCGCGTGGTCGGGTCGATCGACGTGGAGTCGGTGTTGACCACCGGCCACGCGGAGTTCCGTCCGGGGCTGCTGTCGAAGGCCGATGGGGGAGTGCTCTACGTCGACGAGGTCAATCTGCTCGCCGATCACCTGGTCGACGTGCTTCTCGACGCCGCCGCGACTGGTCGCGTCACCGTCGAGCGTGACGGGGTGTCCCACGTGGAGGAGACGTCGTTCGTGCTGGTGGGCACGATGAACCCGGAGGAGGGGGAGCTGCGTCCGCAGCTGCTCGACCGGTTCGGCCTGGCCGTCGACGTCGTCGCCTCGCGGGACCCGGAGGTGCGGGTGGAGGTCATGCGCCGCCGCCTGGCCTACGAGTCCGACCCCCACGGCTTCGCCGCCCGATGGGCGCAGGCCGACGGCGAATTGCGGGATCGTCTCACCCGCGCCCGCGGGTTGGTCGGGCAGATTCCGCTCGATGACGTTCATTTGGCGCGCATCGCGTCGCTGTGCGCGGATTTCGACGTCGACGGCATGCGCGCCGACCTGGTCATCGCACGCACCGCCCGCGCCCACGCGGCCTGGCGCGGTGCCGAGGAGATCGATTCGGAGGACATTCGCGTCGCCGCCGAGCTGGCTTTGCCGCACCGTCGCCGCCGCGATCCCTTCGACGAGCCCGGCGTCGACCAGGGCGATCTCGACGACGCGCTCGACCGGGCGGAGGAGCGGTACCCCGACGAACGGGACCACGCCGAGGAGCCGCCGCAGCCGTCACACGACGACGAGTCGCAGGAGCAGCAGGAGGGCCCCGCACCGACGGGAGGTACTGCCCGATTGGGCGACCCCTTTCGCGGCCAGGACGCTGGTTCTCGACGGCATCGGTGAGGGCGGCGACGGTCGCCGCGGCCGGGCCACGGGACCCCGGGGCCGGGACATCCGCGCCGTGCGGGGCGGCCGGGGCGTGCACGTGCCGGGCACGGTCTTGGCGGCGGCGGAGCGTGGCGCGCGCGTCGACGGGGCGATGGTGCCGCTCATCGGCACCGACCTGCGGGGAGCCGAGCGCGAGGGGCGCGAGTCGAACCTCATCGTGTTCCTCGTCGACGCCTCCGGGTCCATGGCGGCCCGCGACCGGCTCGAGGCGGTCACGGGGGCGGTGCAGTCGTTGCTTCGCGACGCCTACCAGCGCCGCGACCGCGTGGCCGTGGTGACGTTCCGGGGCGACGACGCGACGGTGGAGCTGCCGCCGACCCGGTCGACGGTGGCCGCCAGCAGACGGCTCGAGGACGTGTCGACGGGCGGCCGCACGCCGTTGGCGTCGGGGCTGGAGACGGCCCGGAAGCTGATCGAGCGCGAACACCGGCGGGATCCGTCGCGGCGCGCGATGCTCGTCGTCCTGTCGGATGGGCGGGCGACGTCGGCCGGCGGGCGCGAGGCGGCGGGGCTGGCCGCCGATGCGTTCCGCCGCCGGGGAGTCGCCGGGTCCATCGTCGTGGATTGCGAATCCGGGCGCGTGCGGTTGGGGCTGGCCAAGGAATTGGCGACGAAGCTCGGCGCGCCGTGCGTGCGCATCGAGGACCTCGACGCCGACGCCGTCGCGGGCGTGGTGAAGGCGGCGGTAGTCTCGCGGTCATGAGCGACCCGCAACCGGACACCGTCGTCGTCAACGTCGTCGAGATCACCGTCTTCGCCGAGCGGTGGCGGGCGGACCTGCTGCTCGGGCGGCTCGGTCTGGCCATCGGGGCGCGCCTGGGCGGCGTCGACGCGGGTTTTTCCGTCACCGACGCCGAAGACGACGACTGGGACCTCGTCGACCAGTGGCGCCAGCTCAACGCCGGTGTGCGGCCGTCGGCGGACAAGGGGCTGCACACGGTCGTCGCCTGGTTCACGGGAGAGCCGAAGGGCGCCGGCGACGATGACGCGGACACCGCCGACGAGGACGAGACGCTGGCGATCATCCTCGACGCGCTCGACGGCCTGGCGCAGGCCGGGGTGGGGGAGTCCGAGCTGGACTACGACGGGGCGAACCCCGACCACGTGCCCTTCGGCGACGTGCGCCACGTCATCGAACTTCCCGCCGCGACGATGGCCAAGGGCGCCGACCTCGCCCCCGACGTCGCCGCGGCCGTGGGGCGGCTGCGCGGTCTGGTCGCCGCCGGTCGCGGGCCCGCGCCTGAGGTGACGAGCATCCAGATGCGGTCCCGGGCGGCCTTCGACGAAGCTCGTTCGGGGTGGTTGGCCGACGAGGGGCGGGCCCGCTGACCGGCCGCGCCGACCCCGGCTACCATGTCGGCCATGGCACAGGGACAGGTTGATCCGAAGAACATTCCCGACGACGGGCTGACGACGCGGCAGCGCCGCCAGCTGCCCATCACCGCGGTCCACACCGGTCATGGCAAGGGCAAGTCGACCGCAGCGTTCGGCATGGCGTTGCGCGCGTGGAACCAGGGGCTCGACATCGGCGTGTTCCAGTTCGTGAAGTCGGCGAAGTGGAAGGTCGGCGAGGAGTCCGTGTTCAAGCGCCTCGGCGAGCTTCACGACGACACCGGCGAAGGCGGCGCGGTGCAGTGGCACAAGATGGGCGAGGGCTGGTCCTGGTCCCGCAAGAAGGGCACCGAGGAGGACCACGCCCGCGCCGCCGCCGAGGGGTGGGCGGAGATCAAGCGCCGCCTGGCCGCGGAGGAGCACGACTTCTACGTCCTCGACGAGTTCACGTACCCGATCAAGTGGGGGTGGGTCGACGTCGACGACGTCGCCGAGACGCTGGCCAATCGTCCGGGCCGCCAGCACGTCGTCATCACGGGCCGCGACGCCGACCCGAAGCTCATCGAGGTCGCGGATCTGGTCACGGAGATGACCAAGCACAAGCATCCGATGGACGTCGGCCGCAAGGGGCAGAAGGGCATCGAGTGGTAGATCGGCTCGCCCCGGGCGTCGTCATCGCGGCGCCCGCGTCGGGCACCGGCAAGACGACCATCGCCACCGGCCTCATCGCCGCGTTGGCCCGCCGGATGTCCGTGGCGCCGTTCAAGGTGGGCCCCGACTACATCGATCCGGGTTATCACGCCATCGCCGCGGGCCGGCCGGGCCGCAACCTCGATTCCGTCATGTGCGGCGCCGACGCGATCCGCCCGTTGTACGCCCACGGTGCGAGGGGATTGGACGTCGGCGTCGTCGAGGGCGTCATGGGGCTGTTCGACGGCCGCATCGGCGGCGATCCCCTCGACGCGAGCGCCTCGACGGCCGAAATCGCGCGGCTGCTGGGCATGCCGGTCATCCTCGTCGTCGATGCGCGGCACATGAGCCAATCCGCCGCGGCCCTGGTCCATGGCTTTGCGACGATGGACGACCGGGTCCACGTCGCCGGGGCGATCATCAACCGGGTGGGCTCCGACCGTCACGAAACCGTCGTCCGCGATGCCGTGGAGGCCGTCGGGGTTCCGGTGTTGGGGGCGATTCCGCGCGTCGACGGCATCGAGGTGCCCTCGCGTCATCTGGGCCTGGTCACGGCCGCGGAAGGCGGTGCAGAGGCCCGTGCGGCGGTGGCGATGATGGCCGACCTCGTCGAAAAGCACGTCGACCTCGACGCCGTCGTGTCCCTGGCCGACGTGCGGCCGGGGTCCGAACCGTGGGACCCGGCTGAGGCGATCGGCGGCGAAGCGGCGCACGGCGACGGCCCCCGCATCGCGCTGGCCGGAGGGCCCGCCTTCACCTTCGCGTACGCCGAACACTCCGAGCTGCTGGCCGCCGCGGGCGCCCGGGTCGAGGTGTTCGACCCGCTGGTCGACGATCTTCCCGACGCCGACGGGCTCGTCGTGCCGGGCGGTTTCCCGGAAGAACACGCCGCCGGTCTCGCCGCGCGCGACGACCTGGCGGCGGCGGTGCGCGCGTTGGTCGCCGACGGCGCCGCCGTCCACGCCGAATGCGCCGGACTGCTGTGGTTGCTGGAATCGCTGGGCGGGCACGCCATGTGCGGCGTCATTCCCGGCTCCGCGTCGATGGGCAGGCTCAGCCTCGGCTACCGCACCGCGACGATGCTGTCGGACTCTCCGCTCGGCGGCGTCGGCGGGAGGGTCACCGGCCACGAGTTTCACAAAACCCGCCTCGACCCCGGCACCGAACGGGCCGCCCACGCCGCCGGATGGACCCGCGCGTGGGGCTGGCGCGGCTGGGGCGGAGAGACCGTCACCGAGGGTTTCGTCTCCCCGAACGGCCGCGTACACGCGTCTTACCTGCACGTTCACCCCGCCGGTGCGCCGTCGGTGTTGCGCAGTTTCGTCGACGCCTGCCGCTGAGGGCCGATGCGCGGGGACCGGGCGCCGGGCGATAAGATCCCCTCATGACATTGATGTTGAAGGGCAGCCGCGTCCTCGTCGTCGGCGCGTCCACCACGGCCGAACGGGTCATCCCGGGACTGGTCGGCGGGGGCGCCGAGGTCATCGTGTGCGAGGGCGGCGAGATTTCGCCGGCCATCGAGGGGTGGGCGGAACGGGGCCGCATCCAGCTGTGGCGCACGCCGTTCACGCCCGCGATGCTGTGGGGCAAGCGGATGGTCGTCGTCACCGACCCGGATCTGCTGCGCGAGGTCATGGTGCAGTCCAACCTGCACGGCGTGCTCGTCGACGACGCCACCGACGGCGCCGCCCAGCACGCCCAGGCGTTCAAGGGCCGCCGGGCCTCCCGGGCCGGTCACCTCGCCGGCACCGTCGCCCTCGTCGGCGGCGGGCCGGGCGACCCCGGCCTCATCACGGTGGAGGGGCGTCGCCTGCTGCGCCTGGCCGACGTCGTCCTCGCCGACCACCTCGGCCCGCTGTCTCTGCTGGGGGAGCTGGACGTCGACGTCGAGATCATCGACGCCGCGAAGCTGCCCTACGGCCGTGCGATGGCGCAGGAGCGCATCAACGAACTGCTCATCGACCGCGCGCGGCAGGGCCTGTTCGTCGTGCGCCTCAAGGGCGGCGACCCGTACCTGTTCGGCCGCGGGTTCGAGGAACTGTCGGCCCTGCGCGAGGCCGGCATCCCCGTCACCGAGGTGCCCGGCATCAGCTCGGCGATTTCCGTGCCGGCCGCCGCGGGCATCCCAGTCACCCAGCGCGGCGTCAACCACGACTTCACCATCGTCTCCGGCCACGTGCCGCCGGGGCACCCGACGTCGCTGGTCAACTGGGAAGCGCTGGGGCAGCTCAAGGGCACGCTCGCGGTGATCATGGGCGTGAAGAACGGCCCGAAGATCGCCGAGGCGCTCATCGCCGCCGGCCGCGCCGCCGACGCGCCCGCCGCGATCATCCAGGAGGGCACGACCGAAAACCAGCGCGTGCTGCACTGCGATCTGGGCACCCTCGGCGAGACCCTCGTCGGGCGGGAGGTCAAGCCCCCGGCCGTCATCATCATCGGTGACGTGGTGGCCCTGGGCCGTTAGGCGGGCACGGTCACGACGATCCCGCCGTCGTCGGCCTTCGCATCGAGTCCGGCGTCGCGGGCCACGGCGACGGCGTCGTCGAGCGAGTCGACCGGTCCCGCCGCCTCCGCCAGGGCGCGGGCGAGCAGACCCTTGTGGTGCTTGTTGAAATGCGAGACGACCTTGCCCTCCGTTGTGAGCACCGTGGCCGTCACCGCACCGGGGACCTTGCCCAGGTTCATGTAGGCGCCCGACCGCAGGTCGACGATGAGCCCGTGGTCGCCGCCGGTCAGCGCCTCGGTGATGGCCGTGCCCCAGCGGGCGCGCATGGTGGGGGCGGCCCCGTCGGCACCGGGCAGCTTCGAGCCGCCCGACAGCCGGTACGCGGGGATCATGTCTTCGCCTCCCACGACGCCGAACAACGCCGAACCGACGGCCAGCCGGCTCCGGGCGGCCGAGGAGAGGGTTTCCGCGTCGAGTGCGTCGTAAAGCACGCCCGTGTACCGATCCAAGGCGGGCATGGTCGGGGACGTGAACAACGCGGCATTGGCGTCGACTTCCCCGACCAGCTTCGGCCCGAGCTTCAGCGCGGCCATGGCGGCGTCGCGGTCGGCGGACAGGGCGACGAGGTCGTCGGCGATGGTCCGGCGCACGTCGGTCAGCTCCGGCCACGACAGGCCCGCCAGATCCAGGGGTGCGCCCGAACCGCCGGTCGACTTCGACTCGGACGGCGGCAAAAGGATCAACATGGACACCGACTTTAACCGTCCCGATTCCGTGCCCGACGACCGCCGACGCACGGGCCGCCCCATGCCCGCCGCCGTATGCCGCGGGCGGTAGAGTAGCCGCCATGATCACGCGTATGTCTCGGCTGTTCCTGCGCACGCTGCGGGACGACCCGGCCGATGCCGAAGTGCCCAGCCACAAGCTTCTCGTCCGCGCCGGCTACATCCGGCGCCACGCCCCCGGCATCTACTCCTGGTTGCCGCTCGGCCTGAAGGTGCTGCGCAACATCGAGACCGTCATCCGCGAGGAGATGGACGGCATCGGTGCCCAGGAGATCGCGTTCCCGGCGCTGCTGCCGCGCGAGGCGTACGAGGTGTCCAACCGGTGGACCGAGTACGGCGACGACCTGTTCCGCCTCAAGGACCGCAAGAAGGCCGACTACCTGCTCGGCCCGACGCACGAGGAGATGTTCGCCCAGGCCGTCAAGGACCTGTACAGCTCCTACAAGGATTTCCCGGTCACCCTGTACCAGGTGCAGACCAAGTACCGCGACGAGGCCCGCCCGCGCGCCGGCATCCTGCGCGGCCGCGAGTTCATCATGAAGGACTCCTACTCCTTCGACATGGACGACGAGGGCCTGGAGGAGTCGTACCAGCTGCACCGCGGCGCCTACCGGCGCATCTTCGACCGTCTGGGCCTGGAGTACGTCATTTGCTCGGCGACGTCCGGCGCGATGGGCGGTTCGGCGTCGGAGGAGTTCCTGGCGGTGTCGGAGTCCGGCGAGGACACGTTCGTGCGCTCCACCGCCTCCGACTACGCCGCCAACGTCGAAGCCGTGACCACCCCGGCCCCGCCGGCCGAGCCCATCGAGGGCAAGCCGGAGGCCGTCGTCCACGTCACCCCGGAAGCCACCACCATCGACGCCCTGGTCGAGTGGGCGAACTCCGAGGAGGCGGGCCTGGGCCGCGAGGTCACCGCCGCCGACACCCTCAAGTGCGTCATGGTCGCCATCCGCCAGCCGGGCGGCGAGTGGGAGCTGGCCGGCATCGGCGTGCCCGGCGACCGCGAGGTGGACATGAAGCGCGTCGAGGCCGGCCTGGAGCCCGCCGAGGTGCGGCTGCTGGAGGACAAGGACTTCGCGGCGAACCCCTTCCTGGTCAAGGGCTACATCGGCCCGCGTGGTCTGGCGGCCAACGAGGTCCCGCTGTACGTCGACCCCCGCGTCGTGGAGGGCACCGCCTGGATCACCGGCGCCGACGAAGCCAACCGCCACGTCGTCGATCTGGTCTGCGGCCGCGATTTCCACCCGACGGGCACCATCGAGGCCGCCGAGGTCCGCGAGGGCGACGCCGCGCCGGATGGCGAGGGCACGCTGACGCTGCGGCGCGGCATCGAGATCGGCCACATTTTCCAGCTGGGCCGCAAGTACACCGATGCCTTCGAGGTCGACATCCTCGACGTCAACGGCAAGCGTTCCCGTCCGACGATGGGTTCCTACGGCATCGGCGTGTCGCGTCTGGTGGCGGTGCTGGCCGAGCAGCTTCACGACGACCGCGGCCTGCGCTGGCCGGCGTCGGTGGCGCCGTTCCAGGCGCACGTCGTCATCGCGAACAAGGATGCCGCGGCGGCGGAGGCGGCGGAGAAGCTGGCCGAGCAGCTCGACGCCGCCGGCGTGTCCGTGCTTTTCGACGACCGCCCCAAGGTCAGCCCGGGCGTGAAGTTCAAGGATTCCGAGCTGCTGGGCATGCCCGTCGTGGTCGTCGTCGGCCGCGGCTTCGCCGACCACAAGGTGGAGCTGCGCGACCGCATGGGCGGCGAGACCGCCGAGATCGACTACGACGACGCCGTGGACTCGGTGCTGGCCCTGATCAAGTAGCCGACAGGCCCGGCAGTGCGGCGGCTCCGTCGCCGCGGAAGACCGCACCACCGGCGTGGCACAGACCCGCCGCCTGCAGCGCAAACGCGCGGGCGGCGGGTTCTTTCGCCTCCATGAGCGCGCGCCGCCAGGCCTCGGCGCAGGAATCCTCGAGTGCCGCGGCGAACCCGGCGGCGTCCCGCTCCGGGTCGGGGGCGCCGTCGACGACGGAGTACCCGGGTTCGGCGACCGGCACGGCCACGTCGGCGTCCTCGAGCATCGAGATGACCCGATCGCGCAGCATGCGGTGGCGGTCGGCGCTGGTCGCCGTCGATTCGCGCAACTCCGGTGCGATGCGGGGAGCCGCCACGCCCATGCCGTAGACCAGCGCGTATTCGGCGATGAGGGCGTCGGCGAAGGCTGCGGCGTCGTCGCCGTCGATTCCCTCTTCGTCGGCGTGTTCGGGCACGAGGTCACGCCAGCCGACGTCCAGTCCCCGCAGCGACAGCACCACGCCGCCGTCGACGGCGGAGACCAACGCCGCCTCGTACGGGTCGCGCAGCGCACGGCCGGACGACAGGGCGTCGTAAAGCAAAGACGAGCCGCGGGAATCGCGCAGAACCGACTCCGCATCGGCCGGGGCCGGAGCCGCCGGCAGGGGAGACGGGGCGGCGACGCACTCCTCCGGGGAAGTGCCGTCGTCGAGGACTCCGCACGCGCGGGTGACCTCCGCGGCCAACGCATCGGCCTGGGTGCGGCGCACATCCGCGGCAGCCGGTGCCGCGTCGCCGAGGACGTCGACGTCGCGCAGGGCCAGCGCCCACGCCGCCTCCACCACGGGATCCGCGGAAGGGCCGGAAATGGGGGAGCAGCCCGCGGCGGCCAGCGTCAACGCACCGCCGAGGCCCGCGGCACCCGCGAGGAACGCGCGGCGGGGCAGGGGAGCAGTCGGGTCAATCACGCGTCCATCGTGCCACGGTCGGCGGGGGCTAGACTGCACGGCATGGCCTTTCCCCCCGCAGAAGCAATCGCCGACGTCATCCGCCCCGCAGCCGCCGCCCGCGGCCTCGACATCGAGGACCTGAAGGTCACCGGCGCCGGACGCATGTCGCGGGTCACCGTGCTCGTCGACGGCGACGACGCCCCCGACCTCGACGCCATCGAAGCCGTCACCCGCGACATCTCCGCGGCCCTCGACGAAGCCGAGGCGGCCGGCGAGATCGACTTCGGCGAGAAGGAATACACCCTCGAAGTGAGCACGCCCGGAGTGTCGGCGCCGCTGACCGCCCCGCGGCACTGGCGCCGCAACCGCAACCGCCTGGTCCGCATCCGGCTCGACGACGGCGGCCAGCTGGTCGGCCGCATCGGCGCGTTCGACGAAGACGGCGACCGGGTGATCATCGTCACCTCCACCGGACCCAAGGGCCGCCCCAAGGCGACCGGCGCGATTCTCGAGTTGGCCATGGTCGCGCAGGCGGTGGTAGAAATTGAGTTCTCTAAGGCACCGGCGGTCGAGCTCGACCTGGCCGGACTGGATTTCGACGACGCCGTGACCCGGCTGGAGGAACTGGACAAGTGAAGATCGAACTCGCCGCCCTGCGCACGCTGGAAAAGGAACGCAACATCCCGTTCGGCGAAATGATGGGCCTGCTCGGCCGCGCGCTGCGGGAGGCCTACCGGGGCACCGACTCGCCGGCTGAGTACGCGCGAGTCGACATCGATTACGACACCGGCGAGGTCACGGTCTTCGCCCAGGAACGCGACGAAGAGGGCAACCTCGTCGCCGAATGGGACGACACCCCCGAGGACTTCGGGCGCATCGCCGCCTACCCCGTGCGGCAGACCATCCTCCAGCGGCTGCGCGACGCCGAAAGCGACAAGGTCTTCGGCGAGTACGCTGACCTGGAAAACCAGATCGTCTCCGGCGTGGTCCAGCGCGACGTCCGCGCCAACGACAAGGGCATCGTCATCGTCCACATCGGCTCCGAGGCCAACGGCCGCGACGGCATCCTCCTGCCGGCCGAACAGCTGCCGGGCGAAACCCTCGAACACGGCGACCGCACCAAGTGCTACGTCGTCGGCGTCAACAAGACCCCGCGCGGCGTGGCCATCAACCTGTCGCGCACCCACCCCGAGCTCGTGCGCAAGCTGTTCGAACTCGAGGTGCCCGAGGTCGCCGACGAGGCCGTCGAGCTGGTCTCCATCGCCCGCGAAGCCGGCCACCGCTCCAAGGTCGCCGTCCGCGCCACCGTCAAGGGACTCAACGCCAAGGGCGCCTGCATCGGCCCGCGCGGCCAGCGCGTCAGCGCCATCATGAACGAACTCGGCGGCGAGAAGATCGACATCATCGACTACGACGAGGACCCCGCGAAGTTCGTCGGCAACGCCCTGGCCCCGGCCAAGGTCGTCTCCGTCGAGATCCTCGACGAGGAGGAGCGGCAGGCCCGGGTCGTCGTCCCCGACTACCAGCTCTCCCTCGCCATCGGCCGCGAAGGCCAAAACGCCCGCCTCGCCGCGCGACTGACGGGCTGGCGCATCGACATCCACTCCGACGCCGAATAAGCGCCCCGGCGGGCCGTCGTAAAGCGACCGTCCCGCCGCGCCGGAAAACCCCGGGGTTGGGATTCGGGGCCCGTTTCGGGTTAGGCTGTAAGACGGCCAACGAAGACGAGACGGTGAAAGGACAGGTGCGTTTGCGCATGACGACGATCCGGGACGACCACGCCCCGCACTCCGTCGAACGCGAACGAACCTGCATCGCCACCCGCACCAAGCTGCCCGAAGGGCGACTGCTGCGGATGGTGGCCCGCCGTGACGGCGACGCCACCCGCGTCGTCCCCGATCCCCGACGACGAATGTCGGGACGAGGTGCCTGGATCACCCCCACGCTCGACGCATGGGCGGTGGCCGACAAGCGCCGCGCGTTCGGCCGCGCATTGAAGGTGTCCGCCAACGCGGACGCGAACCCGGTCCGCGAGTACCTCGAAACCCTCGAGGCGCAAACCGATGCCGCACGCCTCGGATCCGGCGACCGGGAACCGACCAACGGAAAGACCTGAACACTGATGAGCGCACGATGAAGCATCAGCGATGAACGGCAACCGATAACGGGAGTCGGCAGTAGGCCAATGCGCGGGGAAACGAACCCGCCCGGCACTGTTCGACTCCGCAAGTGAGGAGAAAAGTGTCCGGAAAGCTCCGTGTCCATGAGCTCGCAAAGCAGCTCGGGGTCACCAGCAAGGAACTTCTCGCCCAGCTCAAGGAGCAGGGCGAATTCGTCAAGACCGCGTCGTCGACGGTGGAACCCCCCGTCGTCAGGCGCATGAAGCAGCTCTACGCGGCCAAGGAGGCCAAGCCAGCCGACGGCGACGCGAAGCCGGCTACCGGCAAGCCCGGCCCGAAGCCGGGTGCCGCCGCCAAGCCGGGCCCGAAGCCGGGTGCGGCCAAGCCGGGCCCCAAGCCCGCCCCGAAGG